>NZ_LOVS01000176.1:0-45574 GCF_001523835.1 Burkholderia sp. ABCPW 14
TCGCTTTCTCGCTTTCTCGCTTTCTCGCTTTCTCGCTTTCTCGCTTTCTCGCTTTCTCGCTTTCTCGCTTTCTCGCTTTCTCGCTTTCTCGCTTTCTCGCTTTCTCGCTTTCTCGCTTTCTCGCTTTGTCGCCTTCTCGCCTTCTCGGCAACGCGCATTCCGCGCGACATGCACACGCCCGAAACTCGCCGCTCCGTCTCTCGCCAGCCGGCCAACGCGCGCCGCCTCGACCCGCTTGGGCCGCGGACCCGATGCAATCGCCGCGCCATCGACCGATCATCGGCCGCCCCGCCCGGGATGGGCCGCACCCGGCCGCATGCGGTCCGCTCATTGCGCCTTCGCGTGCTGCGCGAGGCCAATCGCCTTGTAGTCGTAGGTCGGATAGAACGCCGTACGATAGGCGCCCCATGCGGTGTCCTCGAGCGCGCGATTGACCTCGCGCAGCCGTGACGCCGGCAGGCGCAGCACGACGACCTGGCCGATCCCCATCGCAACGGTCCAGCTCACGACTTCGACGCCCGGCGGCGGAAATGCCTTGTAGAAGCCTTGTCGTGCGAGTTGCGCGTTCAGTTCGGCGAGCGGCCGCGACTCGCCGTGCCGCAGGAAGATCGTGAGCAGGATCGCGTTGTCCGCCGTCGCGACGGCCTAGCCGGGCACGGGCGTGACGGCGAGCCGTGCGTCGGCGACGCCGCCCGCAAGCGCAGCCACCACCGCGGCGCAGCGGCGCCGGCCAGTCTTTCCGAGTGATGTCTTCGTCATGTACATCTGTGACGCCTCCACGAAAAAACGCACGTCGACCGGGCAAGCGACGCGCGGTGCAACGTTCACGCAGCCGAACGATGGCCGCCCGGCGCACGCCGCACCGGCGTGCCCACAACCGGCCGCGCGCGCCGCGCCCTGCCGCACCGAACCACGACCTTACGATTTCGATTCGTTTCGGTTGTAAGCAGATGTCGCATCGCCGCCCAACGGCCCGATACCGTGCTACTAATAGCGCGGGACGCGCGCTGCGCATGCTGTCGGGCGCGCCGCGCCTCGCATCCGGATCCCGTCCGACGACCACACAGGAGTTCCAATGAAAAAGATCACGCTGACTTTCGCTGCCGCGCTCGCGCTGACGGCCGCGCTCGCGCACGCCCAGGCGCCCGCGTCGATGCCGGCCGCGGCGGCCGCCTCCGCCCCCTCCGCGGCCGCGCGCCATGAAGCGCGCGTCGAGGAGCGCATCACGTACCTGCACAACCAGCTGAAGATCACGCCGGAGCAGGAACCGCAATGGAAGACGTTCGCCGATACGATGCGCGACAACGGCGCGACGATGGCGCGTCTCTATCGCGAACGGATCGAGAACAAGAACGCGTCCGCACTCGATGACATGAAGCAGTACGCCGAACTGACGCAGACGAATGCCGACGGCGCGAAGAAGCTCGCCGACGCGTTCGCGCCGCTGTACGCGAATTTCCCCGCCGAGCAGAAGACGCTCGCCGACTCGACGTTCCGCAAGTGGCTGCACCCGGAGCCGGGCAAGGCCCGCGCACGCAAGCATTCGGGCAAGGCGGACGGCCAGGCCGCCGCGAGCTCGGGCGCCGCGCAGTAACGCGTGTCGCGCTAGCCTGCGCGCGGCGCGCTCACGTCCGTTCGCGCCGCGCCGCGCAACTGTGCGACCGCGTCGACGAACGGACGAACGGACGAACGAACGGACGGCGAACCGCCCGGCGGCCACCTGCAAGCACGCACTCGCATCACCGATCCACGATCGCCGGCGCCGGTCGTCCTCTTGCCCCGTCGTCCTCTCGTCCGCTCGCGCAGGCCCCGGTGGGCTTGCTTGCCCGGCTCCCGCATCGGCGAGCACGCCTCGCCGATCCGTCACCGCGCGGACGTGACCCGCTCGATCATCGCCCGCACCGCGCGCATCTGCGCTCCCGACTTCAGCGCATAGTTCTGCCCGGTATACGCGTACCAATCCCAGCACCCCTGAGGATTGCTCGGCACGCCGGTCTTCGCGACCTGCGGATACAGCACGACGATCCCGTTCGCATCGGCCCAGTTGTCGTACGTCGTCATGTCGCGCACGACGGCCGCCGACTGCAGGCAGCCATGAAACACGACGTGAACCTTGCAGCCGGCATTCGTGTCGCACGCGCGCGGCACGTACGCATAGCCGTCCGCCGCGAGCCCGCTCGACACCGGCGCGAACTCGCGCTGGTCGAACGTGATCGCCCGTCCGGTCGGCTGGGCAACGGGCGGCGCGAGCGCGCCGTAGATCGTCTCGAGCAGCGCGCCCGCCTGGTCGTAGCCCGACTGGCCGACCTTGCAGTGGCTGATGTATGGCGCGGCATTCGCATCGCACACGTTGCCCGCGGACGGCGTGATGAACGCATGCCCGGCCGGGATGTCGGCGACATAGACGATGTTCGACACGGGCACGCCGGCGAGCCAGAAGAACGACCACGTCGTGTCGACGACGGACTGGCGGACGATCGTGTCTTTCGTGCCGCTGAACAGATAGATCTTCGTGCGTTGCAGGTTCGCGAGCGGATCGATCTGGCCGCTCGCCGCGAAGCCTTGCGCGGCGGTCAGCAGCAACCCCGAATCCGGCACCATGTTCGGCACGAGGCCCATGCAGACACCCGTGTTCGCGAGGCTGCCCGCCGCGCAGTAGTACGGACCGCCCGCAATCGCGCCCGCGCCGATCACCGACGCCGAATACGCAACCTGGTACTGGATCGCCATGTACGCGCCCGACGACAGCCCGGACACCGACACCTGATTGGCGTCCGCGCGCAGCATGGGCAGCGGCGGCGAAGCTTGCGCGCTCGCGGACGCGACGGCGGCGAGCGTGATCGTGAGCGCGGCGGCGAGCGTCGCGCGCGCGGCGGCATGGCGCATCTGCATGGATTTCCCCTTGGTCTGCGCCGAGCGACGGCCGCGGCGGCCGGCATCGATCGGACTGGTCGAGACAGTCGGACGGTAAATCGAGACGCGATCACTTCATATTCGTCTCAACGCCCGCCACCCGCAAGGTTGGCGTTCACGCGCGTCCGGATTCGCGCTAAAGTGATGCGCTTTTATTGACGAAAATCGACATGATCGAACTGAAAAACGTCGACCTCCGCAATGATCCCGACGCGTTGCGCGTCGTCAAGGGCGAGACGGTCCAGGTCGAATTCGCCGCGCAGCCGGGCGAATTGATGAGCCTCGAAGGCCCGAACCGCTATGCGGCGGGCGACGCGCTCGTCACCGGTTCGACGGGCGACCGCTGGGTGGTGTCGCGCGAGCGCTTCGACGCGAAGTACGTGCCCGCCGCCGAAGGACTCGCCCACGGCGAGCCGGGCGGGTACCGCAACCGCCCGGCCGTCGTGCTCGCGAAGCGGATGGACACGCCGTTCTCGATCGCGCGTTCGGCAGGCGGCGACACGCTGCGCGGCGACGCGGGCGACTGGCTGATGCAGTACGCGCCGGGCGACTACGGCGTCGTGCAGGCGAAGCGCTTCGCGCAGGTGTACCGCGAGGCGGACTGACGCCTGCGCGCGCGGCGCGCCGCTCACCCGTGTACCGGTCTTGCATCCGCGCGCCGATCGTACATCCGCGCGGCGGGCGGTGAACGGCGAACGAAGCCCGCGCGCCCCGTTGCACGCGCTGGGTCCACCGCCGTCCGCCGCCCGCCCGCGCTCTTGCCGCGCTCTTGCGCGACCACGTTCCGGCGTCAGGGCGCCGACGTCACCCGCTCGATCATCTTCCGCACTGCGCGCATCTGCGCGCCCGATTTCAGCGCGTAGTTCTGTCCCGTATACGCAAACCAGTCCCAGCATCCCTGGGGATTGACGGGCAAGTCGGCCGCCACCTGCGGATATAGCATGACGATTTTGTTCGCATCGGCCCAGTTCCGGTACGTGGTCATGTCGCGCACGACGTCCGCCGATTGCTGGCAGCCGTGAAACACCACGTGGACCTTGCAGCCCGCGCTCGCGTCGCACGCGCGCGGCACGTATGCGTAGCCGTCCCGCGCGAGCCCGCTCGACACCGGCGCGAACTCGCGCTGATCGAACGTGATCGCGCGTCCCGTCAACTGCTCGACGGGCGGCGAAAGCGGCCCGTAGATCGTCTTAAGGAGCGCCCCAGCCTGATCGTAGCCCGCCTGCGCGACGGTGCAATGATTGATGTACGGCGCGGCATTCGCGCTGCATACGTCGCCCGACGACGGCGTGACGAACGCATGCCCGGCCGGCACATCGACGACGTAGGCGAGATTCGTCGCGGGTACGCCGGCTTGCCAGAAGAACGACCACGTCGCGTCGACGACGGGCTGCCCCACGACCGCGTCCTTCGTGCCGCTGAAGAGATAGACCTTCGCGTGCTGCAGATTCGCGAGCGGATCGATCAGACCGTTCGCGGCGAAATCCCGCGCCTTGGTCAGCAATTGCTTCGAATCCGGCATGCCTTGCATGCAGGACTTCGCATTGACCGGTTCGCCCTTCGCGCAGTAATACGGACCGCCCGCGACCACGCCCGCGCCGATCACCGACGCCGAATACGCGACCTGGTACTGGACCGCCATGTACGCGCCCGACGACAGCCCGGACACCGACACCTGATGCGCGTCCGCGTGCAGCGCGGGCAACGTCGGCGAAGCTCGCACGTTCGAGGATGCAACGACCGCGAGCATGATCGGGAGCGCGGCGGCGAGCATCGCACGCGACGCAACGTGACGTATCTGCATGGACTTCCCCTTTGTCATGCCGACCGACCGTCGAATGCGATCGGGGTCGATCGGCCGGTTGGCGAAACCGCTCGGCACATCGAGAGGCGATGCCGGCATCTTGACCGCGCCGCCGCGTCGTCGACAAGCGCGGCGCCCGTGCGGACCCGGTTTCAAATCGACGCGACGGTTTTTTTTGGGTGCAAACCGATGCGATCGCGCTGAAAGGCGTCGACCTTCGCAACGATCCCGATGCGAAGCCAACCATCAAAGGGCAAGGCAATCCGAGAAAAACGTCGTGCGCGGATGCATCGCACCGCGGAACCGATGCGTGTCACGACACGCTCGCGCGAAAACGCGTGCACGCCGCAAGCAGGACGAAGGCGTTCCGCACGACGAAGGCGGGCCGTCGCCGGATCGCCGTCGAGCCGGACGCCGATCCGGCCTGTGGGCGGGACCATTCGCCACGAAGTCAAACGAACGGCTCGTGGAAGCGCGCCCGCACATCCGGCAGGCGGGACCGGGGCCATGCCCCTGACGGCGCGTCACGGCGCCGGCCGATCGCCGGACTGCGGGCGCGTCGCGGCCGATCGTCAGCGTGGCGATCGCGAACGCGCGCCGCCCGTCACGCGAACTCGTCGCCCAATTCGAGCGTCGTCTCGCGCGGCACCGCCTCGCCCGCCGCGTGCCGCTCCTCGAGCGTGCCGAGCATCGCCTCCACGTACGCGCGCAACACCGCATGGCTGCGTGCGCGCTGCATCGGCTTGAACGCGAGATAGCGCCGCAGCGCGGCGGGCGCGAAGCGCACGTCGAGCGTCATCTTGCGCGGCGTCGCGCCGAAGCGCATCGCGAGCCAGTGCACGGCAAGGAAGCGTCCCGCTTCGTCGGTGCGTTCGGCAAAGTGCGTCTGCTCGGGAAAGAGATCGCAGATCACGCGCGCGAGCGCGTCGAATTCGGCGCTCGCGCAGTCGTATTGATAATCGTCCATCGTCGCGTTTCGGGTCAGCGTGCGGCGCGCGCGGGCCGGCACAGTTTCATCAGCGCGCCGGCGAAGCCCGCCGTCAGCAGCAGATACAGCGCGACCATCCATTCGAACGGCACGCCGCCACCGTTATACAGGATCGACGGCAGATCGGTGATCGGATGCAACACGATCATCGCCGGCAGAATCCAGCGCTTGCCCGCGCGGATACCGCGCCACATCAGCACGGAAAGCGCGACCTGGACGACGAACGCGGCGACGCGCTCGAGCGCCGACACCGCGACCGACGCCGGCGACATCGTCGCGAGCGTCACCTGGATGCGCAGCGCGAGGTCGGCGGGCATCGTCGAGAGCTGCGCGTTCAGCTCACCGCGGTTCGCGAGCCACGCGAGATAGACCCACTGCGCGAGCACGACGACGCCGACGAACCACGCCTGCGCGCCGCCGTGGCCGATCCCGTTGGCGAAGCCCCGGGCGTCGCCGTCCGACGCGCCGTAGCGCCTCGCGAGAAAGCGCAGCCCGAGATAGCGGCCGATTTCCTCGAAGAGCGCGGCGACGACGGTGCCGAACACCGCGAACGTGACGGGCTTCGACAGCCACAGCACGGCCGACGGCTGGCTGAGCAGCACCGCGTAGAGGCCGCGTTCGAGCAGCGTCGCGAACAGCATGTAGACGGCGATGCCGACGATCGCGTCGCGCCGGTCGAGCGCCATCGGCTTGCGGAGGAATCGATAGAGGCCGATCGGCAGCAACGCCACGACGAGCGTGGCGATGACGAGCGCCGCCAGCGTGACGGAAGCAACGGTCATGACAATCCTTGTTCGGAACCCGCACCGGAGCGGTGCGTGCCCCGAATGATACTCAGCTTGCGGTCGATGCGCGCACGCGAAGCTCGCCGGGCAGCAGCGCTTCGTGGAAATCGCCCGTGCCGCCGTCGATCCGCTCGTGGGCGAATTCGACCGCGCGATAGCCGATGTCGTAGGTCGGCTGGCGGATCGTCGTCACGCCGATCAGCTCCGCCCAGTCGGGATCGTCGATCGCGATCAGCGCGACGTGCTTCTGCCACGCGTCCCCGAGCCGCGCGTGCAGATGCCGCGCGATCGCGAGCGCCACGGGCGCGTTCGCCGCGAAAATCGCCGGCCGCACCGGCTCGCCCGCGGCCGCGTCGATGCGCGCGTCGAGCGCCGCGAGCGCGCGCTGCGTCGAATCGGCGTTCTTCGGTTCGAGCACGATCGTCGGATGCACGATGCGCCCCGACGCGGCGATCTTCGCGCGAAACGCCGCCTCGCGCAGCCGCCGCGAGCTGACGTGCTCGAAAGGCTGCACGACGAAATGAATCGTCCGGAAGCCCTGCGCGAACAGGTGCTGCAAGCCCATCTCGACCGCGGCCGTGTTGTCGAGGCCGATCATGTCGGCCTCGAAGCCCTCGACGTTGCGGTCGACGAGCACCGTCGGGATGCCGCCGCCCCGCAGCAACTTCAGCGCGTTCTCGTCGGCGCCGAGCGCGTTGACGATCATGCCTTCGACACGGTAAGTGGTGAGCAACTGCAGATAGCGCCGCTCCATCTCGAGCTCGTTCGCCGCATGGCAGATGAGCGGCATGTAGCCGAGCGCGTGGCACGCGGCTTCGACGCCGCGCAGCACTTCGACCGTATAGGGGTTCGTCAGGTCCGCGGCGAGCAGGCCGAGGAGCCGGTTGCGGCCGCGCTTCAGGCCGCGCGCCATCTGGTTCGGACGGTAGTTCAGGCGCGCGATCGCATCCTCGATGCGCTTGCGCAGGTCGGCGGACAGCACGTTCGTCTCGCCGTTCAGATAGCGCGACACGCTGGTCTTGCCAGTGCCCGCCTCGCGGGCGACGTCGCTGATCGTCGCGGGACGCGACGGTTGAGTTCGGGATTCGCTCACAGTGGCGCCTCGTGACGAGCGGCCCGCGCCGCCTCGCGAACGGGCGGGTCATTGTTGTTGGATGGAAAGGCCAACTGGCGATGTCTCCTGTCGGCCGATTCCGGCCCGGCAAAGCTACGGACGGCGCACGAGCGCCCATCTTGCCGCGACGGCTCCGCGACGATTAGCGGGCGATCATAACGCAGGCGATCGGGCCGTACCAAGACGCCCCCCTCTAGCGTGGAGGGGCGCGCGGCAGGCGAAGCGGCACGCATGCCGGATGCGCGTCGCGCAACGGCAGCGCGTTGCCGCCGCCGTTGCAAGACGTGAATCGAATGAAAGGTCGCTGCGTCGCGCATCATCGCGTTCTCCGCATCGAAGCCTGCGTTCGCGGGCAAGCCCGCAAGCTGTCGGACTGCTGACGATTCGGCGGCCGAATATCGCCGCTAAGCGAATTGCATCGGACATCGAGCCCGCGCCCCGTGCCGAGAGCGTGCGATGCGGCATGCCGCGCGGCACGACGCGTCGAAGCGCGCACGCAAGGCCGCATCGCGAAACTTCCACTCCCCACTTCCCCCACGCCCCCCGCTTCCTTCGCGCCCGGCGAATGCGCCGCGCGCGATCCGCGCGACGTTCACTGCGCCGATTGCGCGCGCTTCAGCACGTCGCGGTTGACGACATTGCACGCAAGCGTGCCGTCGAGCGCCGCGACCAGGTTTTCCGCCGCGCAGCGCGCCATCGCGTGCCGCGTCTCACGCGTCGCCGAACCGATGTGCGGCAGCGCGACGACGTTTTTCATCGACAACAGCGGCGAATCGGCGGCGAGCGGCTCGCGCTCGAACACGTCGAGCCCCGCCGCGCGGATCGTGCCCGCACGCAGCGCGTCGACCAGCGCGGCTTCGTCGACGACGGGCCCGCGCGATGCGTTCACGAGGATCGCGCTCTTCTTCATCTTCGCGAATTCGCGCGCGCCGATCAGATGCCGCGTATCCGGAGAAAGCGGCACTTGCAGGCATACGAAATCGGCGGTCGCGAGCAGTTCGTCCAATTCGACGCGGCGCGCGCCGAACTGCGCTTGCGCCTCCGGATTCGCGCTGCGGTTCGTGTACAGCACCGGCATCCGGAAGCCGAGCGCCGCGCGGCGCGCGAGCGCCGCGCCGATGCGCCCGAGCCCGACGATGCCGAGCGTCTTGCCGTTCACGTCGGTGCCGTACAACGACTCGCCGATGCTCTGCCGCCACTGCCCCGCCTTCACGTATTCGGCGAGCTCGACGACGCGCCGCGCGCTCGCGAGGATCAGCGCGAACACGGTGTCGGCCGTCGCTTCGGTCAGCACGTCGGGCGTGTGCGCGAGCACGATCCCGCGACGCGTCAGATCGGCGACGTCGAAGTTGTCGAAGCCGACCGAGATCGTCGACCACGCGCGCAGGCGCGGCGCGCGATCGAGCAGCTCGGGCGTGATTCTGAGACTCGCGCCGAGCGCGCCGTCGGCGGCGTCGAGCGCGCGCGCGAGCGCGTCGGCGCCGTCGACGACGGTCACGTCGGCGCGCTCGCGCAGGGTCGCGAGCACGTCGTCAGGGAGCGGCTTGTAGACGACGATGCGATGCTTCATCGATTCATTTTCCTTGCAACGGATGAGCGAGCGGCGGCGTCTCGCCCGCCTGCTTCACGGACAGCGTGAGCACGACGGCCGCGACGAGCGCGGCGCTCATGAAAGCGTAGGACGCGACGGGCGAGCCCGTCGCGCCGTTCAGATAGCCCACGACGTACGAGCCGACAAACGAGCCGAGCGCGCCCATGCTGTTGATGAGCGCCATCGCGCCGCCCGCGACGTTCTTCGGCAACAGCTCCGGCACGATCGCGAAGAACGGCCCGTACGGCGCATACATCGCCGCGCCCGCGACGACGAGGAGTGCGTACGAGATCCAGAAGTGCGTCGAGCCGAGTGCGTACGACGCGGCGAACGCGGCCGCGCCGATCAGCAGGAACGGCCACACGAAGCCCTTGCGCGAGCCGAGCTTGTCGGACGCCCACGATGCGGCGAGCATCGCGATCGTCGCCGCGAGATACGGCAGCGCGGAGAGCCACCCCGTTTCGACCATGCCGAGCGCCGAGCCGTTCTTCACGATCGACGGCAGCCACAGCACGAAGCCGTACACGCCGATGCTCCAGCAGAAGTACTGCGCGCACAGTTTGACGACGGCGGGCGAGCGGAACGCCTCGCGATGGTTGCGCACCGGCTTGAGCGCCGCCTGCTCGGCGGCGAGCGCGGCGTCGAGATCGCGCTTTTCCCGATCGGTGAGCCACTTCGCCTGCGCGGGCTTGTCCTGCACGAGGAACCACCAGCAGACGGCCCACACGACGGCGGGCAGCCCTTCGGCGATGAACATGTGGCGCCAGCCGAATTCGTGGACGAGGTAGCCCGACACGACCGACATCCACAGCACCGTGACCGGATTGCCGAGGATCAGGAACGTGTTCGCGCGTGAGCGCTCGCGCTTCGTGAACCAGTTGCTGATGAAGACCAGCATCGCGGGCATCACCGCGGCCTCGACGACGCCGAGCAGGAAGCGGATCGCCATCAGCGACGGGATGTTGCTGACGACGCCCGTGAGCGCCGCGCAGCCGCCCCACAGCACGAGGCTCCAGAACACGAGCGTCTTCACGCTGCGCCGCTCCGCATAGATCGCGCCCGGGATCTGGAAGAAGAAATAGCCGAGAAAGAACAGCGCGCCGATCAGCGACGACAGCCCCTTGCTGATGCCGAGATCCTGGTTGATCCCGGCCGCGGCGGCGAAGCCGTAGTTCGCGCGGTCGAGATACGCGAGGCTGTACGTGATGAAGACGATCGGCATGATCGTCCACCAGCGGCGAAGCGCGAGCGTTGCGGGCATGATGTGAGTCTCCTGTTTCGAGCGGCGCCGTATGAAACGCGCAGTTCGCCGCGATTGTGCCCGTCCTGCGTCGGGACGGGCGGCTTATCGCGCGAGCGGCGCCTCTAGCCGATCCGGCGCATTGCTCCGGTTTTCGATTCGATCGAGCTGCTCGCGCGTCGGCAATCCCTCCGAGTCGCCGATCACCTGGATCGCGAGCGCGCCGATCCGGTTGCCGCGCGCGAGCGCGTCTTCGATCGCGCGGCCGTCGAGCAGCGCGCTCACGACGCCGACCGCGAAGCCGTCGCCCGCGCCGACCGTGTCGACGACGTGTTCGACGCGCTCGCCCGCGACCGTCCCTTCGCGCCCGTCGCCCGTGCGGAAGTACGCGCCCGCCGCGCCGAGCTTGATCACCACGCCGCGCGCGCCCCGCTCGAGGTAGAAGCGCGCGATCTCGGCGGGCGTGTCGAGCCCCGTCAGCTGACGCCCTTCGGCGAGCCCCGGCAGCACCCAGTCCGCATGCTCGGCGAGCGCGTTCAGCGTGCGCGCCATCGCTTCCGGCGACGGCCACAGCGTCGGCCGCAGGTTCGGATCGAACGACACCGTCTTGCCCGCCGCGCGCATCGCGCGCGCGAGGTGGAACGCGAGCTCGCGCGACGATTCGGACAGCGCGGGTGCGACGCCCGTCAGGTGCAGGTGCCGCGCGCCGAGCACGTAATCGGACGCGTAGTCGTCGAGCGACAGGCGGCTCGCGGCCGAGCCCTTGCGGAAATATTCGACTGCGGGATCCGCACCGTCGGTCGCGCGCGACTTCAACTGGAAGCCCGTCGGATAGCGCGCGTCGACCGTCACGCACGACGCGTCGACGCGCTCGCGCGCGAGCGTGTCGAGCACGTAGCGGCCGAACGAATCGGCGCCGACGCGGCTGATCCAGCCGACGCGAAAGCCCAGGCGCGCGAGGCCGATCGCGACGTTCAGATCGGCGCCCGCGATACGCTTCGTGAATTGCGTCGCGCTGTCGAGCGGACCGGGCTCGGCGGCGACGAACATCGCCATCGCTTCGCCATAGGTGACGACGTCGAGCGGGGCTTGCATGGGCTGGCTTACTCCTTCGGTCAGCGGCCCGAAGCCGGCGCAAGCGCATAGCTTGGCCGAGTCGGGCGCGAGTGGGTGGGTTTCATGCGGCCTTCAGCCATGCGACGCGCGTCGTCGCATCGTCGGCCACGCGCGCCGCGTCGAGCGGAAATTCGATTCCGCGCGGCACCGTGCGCGGCAGCAGCGCGAGCGCGTCGTCGCAGAAGCGGTCGTGCGGCGGCGGCGCGATCGCGAAGCGGCGCGCGCCGTCGCCGTCGACTGCCTTGCAATGGATGTATGCGACGTGTTCCGCCAGTGCGCGCGCGGCGGCGAGCGGCGCTTCGCCCGCCCATAGCCAGTTGCCGATGTCGAACGTCATGCCGACGAGCGCCGGGAACGCTTCGTCGCGCAGCGCGGCGAACAGCGACGTGAACTGCGCGAGCGCGCCGCCCTGCCGCATCTGGCCGTTCTCGACGAGCACGCGGGCACGCGCGCCAAGCGTCGCGGCGGCGATCTCGGCCGCGTGCGCGTGCGCGGCGAAGCCGCCCAGCTGGAATTTGACGAAGCGCGCGCCGAGCGCGTCGGCTTCCGCGAGCGTCGCGGCGAGCGCGTCGCGGTTCAGGTCGCCATCGTCCGCGTAGAGCGTTGCGGGCGTCGAGTACACCGACCACAGCCCGGCCGCGGCGAGCGCGTCGCCAAGCTGCGCGAGCGCGGGCATCGCCGCGTCGTCGTCCGACGCGAACAGCTCGCGCCGCACCTCGAAACCCGCCGCGCCTGAATCCGCCGCCGCGGCGACGAATGCGCGATGGCCCGCGCGGCGCACCGCGTCCGCGCCGAAGGCGCTCGCGACGATCACGATGTCGACCATGCTTTGCTCGCCTCCTCTGCGATCGGATTTTGTCGGAACCGTCTGGAACCGATTGGAACCGGTTCCAATCGCCAATGGACGAATAGTGCGCCGAGCGTTCGAAGCGAACCATAGAGGAAATCCCTAGGCATAGCCTCCGGTGATGCCGCGGCGTTGACGGCGCGCCGCCGGTGCACAATAGCCGCGGCATACCGCCGGAATGTCGCCGGAATACGGACAAAGACCGATCGTCATGCGCCAGCCGGCGTCCCGGCGTTTCGTCCCGCCCGTCCCACAGGAGCAAACGGCATGCTCGTCCCGTACCTGCTTGCGAGCGCATTCTTCTTTCTCCTCGCCGTCCCGCTCGCGGCGAAGCGGATCGGCCCCAACCGCTTCTACGGCGTCAGGACGCGCGCGACGCTGCGGGACGCCGCGCTCTGGTATCGCCGCAACCGGATCTTCGGCCTCGCGCTGATGCTCACGAGCGCCGTCTTCATCATCGTCATCGGGTATTGCCGCCTGCGCGGCGCGCGCGTGCCGAACGCCGTCCTGCTGGCTGCGTTCGTCGCCGAAATCGCCATACCGGCCGGCGTCTGCTTCATTGCGCCGGGGCCGCCGGGCGGCCGCCCCGACCATGGCCGTCGATAACCGGCCGCCGCCCGCATCAAGCCGGATCGGCCTGCGCGACGCACAGCTCGAGAAAGCGCGCGGCGACGCGCGACGGCGTCGCGCCGTGCGGCATGAGGATCGAGAAATGGCGCGTGAGCGGCTCGGGCGCGATCGACACCATCGCGAGCGCCGCGTCGTCGTGCCGGAGCGACATCGCGGACACGAAGCCGATGCCCATTCCCGCACGCACCGCCTCCTTCACCGCCTCGACGCCCGCGATCTCGAACGCGACCGCGAGCGGCGTCGCCGCGCGCGCGAACGCGCGCTCGACGAGCTGCCGCACGCCCGAGCCCGCCTCGCGCAGCACGAGCGGATACGCGGCGAGCTCGTCGAGCGTCGCACGCGGGCGGCCCTGCGCCCGACGCGCGGCGAGCGGATGCGACGCCGGCACGATCGCGACGATCTCGTCCTCGCGCCACTCGTGAACGGTCGTGCCGGTCGGCAGCGCGTCGCCGGGCGGGCCTTCGACGAGCGCGACGTCGAGCGACGCGAGCGACGCGACGACGTCCGACGTGTTGCCGCTCATCGTCTGGATCGCAACGTCCGGCGCGAGCGAGTGAAACGCGGCGAGCAGGTACGGCAGCAGGTAGCTCGCCGGCGTCGTGCTCGCGCCGATCCTCAGCGTGCCGCGCTCGAGCCCGCGCACCGCGTCGCGATACGCGCGCGCCTGCGCGAATGTGTCGCGCAGTTGCGTCGCATGCCGCGCGAGCACCTCGCCGACAGGCGTGAGGCGCACGCCGCGCCCGTCGCGCTGGTACAGCGGCTCGCCGAACGCGTCCTGTAGCTGGCGCAGCTGGCCGGACACCGCCGGCTGCGACAGATGGAGCGCGAGCGCCGCGCGGCTGATGTTCCGGTGCTCGGCGACCGCGGCGAACGTTATCAGTTGATCGGGGGTCATCGCTCGGAAATATCGGATTTCCGGATATTTTACGTTACAAATGACGATTTTTCATATCGATATATCCAAATTAGGATTAGGCCCGTTGTCACGGAAAACGAATCGAACGACGCCATGTCCACGCTCACCTCCCCCCAACTCAGCGCCGCCGCGCCGTCGATGCGCGGACGGCTCAACGGCATCCTGTTCGTCGGCCTCTTCGCGCTCGCCGTCACGAGCGTCGCGCAGATGCCCGCGGTCGCGCATTTCGGCTTGAGCCCGCTCATCGTCGGAATCGTCACGGGCGCGCTGTACGGCAACCTGCTGCGCGACGGGATGCCCGCGAGCTGGGCGGCCGGCATCGACTTCTCCGCGCGCAAGCTGCTGCGGATCGCGGTTGCGTTCTTCGGATTGCGCGTGAGCCTGCAGGAAATCGCGCAAGTCGGCCTGCCGGGGCTCACCGTATCGGCGCTCGTCGTCGTGAGCACGCTCGCCGTCGGCACCTGGGCCGGCATCAGGCTGATGAAGCTCGATCGCGACGCCGCGCTCCTGACCGCCGCGGGCAGCGCGATCTGCGGCGCGGCCGCCGTGCTCGCGTTCGAATCGACGCTGCGCTCGAAGCCGCACCAGAGCGCGATGGCGGTCGGCAGCGTCGTGCTGTTCGGCACGCTGTCGATGTTCGCGTACCCGCTCGCCTACCGCGCCGGCTGGCTGCACCTCGACGCGACGGGCCTCGGCCTCTTCTTCGGCGGCACGATCCACGAGGTCGCGCAGGTAGTCGGCGCGGCGAGCGACGTCGGCCCGGAAGTCACGCGCGTCGCGACGATCGTCAAGATGACCCGCGTGATGCTGCTCGTCCCGGTGCTGCTCGTGCTGGGCGCGTGGCTCGCCCGCTCGGCGCGCCGGTCCGCGGCCGGTCACGGCGCGCCGCGCAAGCTCGCGGTGCCGTGGTTCGCGCTCGGCTTCCTCGGCTTCGTCATCGTGAATTCGCTGCAAATGCTCCCCGCCGCCGCGATCGGCACGCTCAACGCGCTCGACACGTTCGCGCTGACGATGGCGATGACGGCGCTCGGCATCGAGACGCGGATGTCGCAGATCCGCGCGGCCGGCCCCCGTGCGCTCGCGACGGGCCTCATCCTGTACGCATGGCTGACTTTCGGCGGCTATGCGATCGTCTGGGCGACGGAGCGCTGGCTTGGCTGAACGGCCGCCCGCCTCTTCGCACCGCCGCGCCGCGTCCGCCGGGTCCGCCCCGTGCACGCGGCGCGATGCTATTCTTCCGCTCGATTTCATCCGCAGAACCACTTCCGTCGTGCTCTCGTTCCTGCTCAAGCTGCGCACGCGCGCGCAAACCCTGTTTCGACTGTCCGACGCGCATACGATGCTCGTCTGGTCGGTGATCGTCGGCATCGGCGGCGCGCTCGCGACGGTCGCGTTCCGCGAAGGGATCGAGCTGATCCAGCGCGCGGTTTCCGGCACGAGCGGCAGCTTCACGGAAATGGCGAAGCGCCTGCCGTGGCAGGTCCGCTTCTGGCTGCCGGCCGCGGGCGGCTTCCTCGCCGGCTGCGTGCTGCTCGTCGCGCAGCGCGGCGCGCGCAAGGAAAGCAAGACCGACTACATGGAAGCCGTCGCGCTTGGCGACGGCATCGTGCCGGTGCGACAGAGCCTGTGGCGCAGCGCGTCGTCGCTGCTCACGATCGGCAGCGGCGGCTCGATCGGCCGCGAAGGCCCGATGGTGCAGCTGGCCGCGCTCGCCGCGTCGCTCGTCGGCCGCTTCGCGCACTTCGATCCGCCGCGGCTGCGCCTGCTCGTCGCGTGCGGCGCGGCGGCGGGGATCACGTCCGCGTACAACGCGCCGATCGCGGGCGCGTTCTTCGTCTGCGAGATCGTGCTCGGCTCGATCGCGATGGAGAGCTTCGGGCCCGTCGTCGTCGCGTCGGTCGTCGCGAACATCGTGATGCGCGAGTTCGCCGGCTACAAGCCGCCTTACGAGATGCCGGTGTTTCCGGCCGTCGCCGGCTGGGAAGTGCTGCTCTTCGTCGCGCTGGGCCTGCTTTGCGGCGCGGCCGCGCCGCAGTTCCTGCGCCTCCTCGATCTGTCGAAGACGCAGTTCAAGCGCCTGCCCGTGCCGCTGCCGGTGCGGCTCGCGCTGGGCGGCCTCGTCGTCGGCGTGATCTCGGTGTGGGTGCCCGACGTCTGGGGCAACGGCTACAGCGTCGTCAACGCGATCCTGCATTCGCCGTGGACCTGGCAGGCGCTCGTCGCGGTACTCGTCTTCAAGCTGATCGCGACCGCGGCGACGGCAGGCTCCGGCGCGGTCGGCGGGATCTTCACGCCGACGCTCTTCGTCGGCGCGGTGGTCGGCTCGCTGTTCGGCATCGCGCTGCATGCGCTGATGCCCGGGCACGTGTCCGCATGGTACGCGTACGCGGTGGTCGGCATGGGCGCGTTCCTCGCGGGCGCGACACAGGCGCCGCTGATGGCGATCCTGATGATCTTCGAGATGACGTTGAGCTACCAGGTCGTGCTGCCGCTGATGATGTCGTGCGTCGTCGCGTACTTCGCGGCGCGCGCGATCGGCAAGACGTCGATGTACGAGATCACGCTGCGCCGGCATCGCGACGACGAGGCGCGGATGCGCCTGCGCACCGCGCAGATGCGCGACCTGATCCAGCCCGCCGCGACCGTCGTGCCGCTCACGGCGAGCGTCGCGGACATGACGCGCGTGTTCCTCGAATATCCGGTCAAGTATCTGTACGTGACCGACGACGCCGGGCGCTTCCGCGGCGCGGTCGCGCTGAAGGACATCACGTCCGATCTGCTCGAGAAGCGCGACACGACGCACAAGAGCGCGGCGAACTACCTGCACACGCCGTTTCCGCTGCTCACGCCGGACATGCCGATCGGCGCCGCGCTCGAGCACTTCATGCAGTTCCAGGGCGAGCGGCTGCCCGTCGTCGAGCGCGCGGACGATCCAACGCTCGCCGGCGTCGTCTACAAGACGTCGCTCCTCGACGCATATCGTCGGATGAACACGGATTTCGAGCGCTGAATGCTCGCGGGCGGCGGCGTTCGAACGCCGCCGAGCCGGCTGCGGGCGCGCGGCCTGGCGCGCCCCGAGATCGCGCGGGATTCGACTGAAAAAACGGCTGAAACAGGTGAAGAAGCGCGGCGGCGAATCGAGACGCCGGCGGAGACGCCGGCGCGAAACGCCCGCGCGAGGAACGACGACGGAACGCGGCGCCGGAAGCGGCGCGGCGCCGCCTTCGTCAGTCCGGCGCGCGCCCGAGCACGACGCGTGCGAAGAAGCCGGCGAGCACCTCCTGCGCGGTATCGCCCGTCACGTGCCGCGGGTCGGCCGCATGGTACGACTGCACGCCGTCGCACAAACTCATCAGCCCAAGCGCGAGCACGTCGGCGGGCAACAGGAGCGGCGTGCCCACGCGCTCGGCGAACGTCAGGATGTAATGCGCGAAGCGATCGCGCTTTTCCTTCACGAATTCGTTGAAGCGCGCGCGGAACTTCGCGTCGCGCGTCGCCTGCAGCTTCGCCTCGCCCCACAACAGAAACGCCTGGCTGTTGCGGAAGAACTGGCTGTAGTACTCGAGCGCATGCGCCTCCATCTGGTCGCGCGTGCCGCCGCTCTCGAAGATCTTCTGCAGATCGGACTCCGCCTCTTCGTGATCGCGCCTGAGCAGTTCGAGCAGCAGTTCGGCCTTGCCGCGGAAGTTCGAATAGAACGCGCCGCGCGTGAAGCCCGCCGCCGACGCGATGTCCTCGACGCTCGTCGCCACGTAGCCCTTCTTCGTGAAGGTCATATGCGCAGCGTTGAGCAGACGCTCGCGCGTCAAGTCCTTGCTCTGTTCTCGGGTCAGGCGGGTCGGTTTCATGGCCTGGAAGTCTAGCACCTTCTCGCGAATCGAAACATCTTTGCATTCAGATACAACCCTGTATTAGAATTCAGCCAAGTTTTTGTAAGCAAGTCAGCAACGTGCGCGCCGATTGTTTTGTTTTGCCGCGTGCGACGCCGGGCAAGCGCATCCGGCTTGCCGGTTTTTTTCCGTTTTCTCCTGTTTGAGGGGTCACCGTGAATCGTTCCGGTTCTCGCGTCGCGCTGATGATCGGCGTTGCGCTCATCGTTGCCGCCTGCCACCGCAAGGAAGCCGCGCCGCCCGCGCCGCGCCCCGTGGTCGCCGTGCCGGTCCAGGCGGACGGCGTCGCCGCCGCCGTGTCGCTGCCCGGCGAGATCCAGTCGCGCTACGCGACGCCGCTGTCGTTCCGGATCGCCGGCAAGATCGTCGAGCGCAAGGTGCGCCTGGGCGACGCCGTGAAGAAGGGGCAGATCGTTGCGCTGCTCGACACGTCCGACGTCGCGAAGAACGCGGCGAGCGCGCAAGCGCAGCTCGACGCCGCGACGCATGCGCTGACCTTCGCGCAGCAGCAGGTCCTCCGCGACCGCGCGCAGGCGCGCGAGAACCTGATCGCGCCCGCGCAGCTCGAGCAGACCGAGAACGCGTACGCGTCGGCGCGTGCGCAGCGCGACCAGGCCGCCCAGCAGCTCGCGCTCGCGAAAAACCAGCTGCAATATGCGACGCTCGTGGCCGATCACGCGGGCTACATCACCGCCGAGCAGGCCGACACCGGACAGAACGTGTCCGCCGGCCAGGCCGTCTATCAGCTCGCGTGGTCGGGCGACGTCGACGTCGTCACCGACGCGCCGGAAAGCGAGCTGCCGCTCCTCACCCCCGGCCATGCAGCGCGCGTCACGCTGCCGGCGCTGCCCGGCCGCACGTTCGACGCGCGCGTGCGCGAGATCGCGCCCGCCGCCGATCCGCAGAGCCGCACGTACCGCGTGAAGCTCACGCTCGCGCAGCCCGATCCCGCGGTGCGGCTCGGGATGACCGCGAACGTGTCGTTCTCGTCCGATGCATCCGGCAACGCGCCCGCGCAGACGCGCTTCACGCTGCCGTCGACGGCCCTCTTCCACGCGGGCAACGCGCCCGCGCTGTGGGTCGTGCGCAAGCAGGACGACACGCTCGAGCTGCGCCGCGTCGACGTCGCACGCTACAGCGAGCGCACGGTGACCGTGTCGAACGGGCTGCAGCCGGGCGAGCGCGTCGTGCTGCAAGGCGTGCACACGGTCAGCGCGGGCGAGAAGGTGCGCGCGGTGCCGCCGCTTCATCCGGAGGACGTCGCGTCATGACGGCGGGCCGACAAGAAGGCGGACGCTTCAACCTGTCCGCATGGGCGCTGCGCCATCAGGCGCTCGTCGTCTACCTGATCGCGCTCGCGACGATCGCGGGCATCCTCGCGTACACGCGCCTCGCCCAGTCGGAAGATCCGCCGTTCACGTTCCGCGTGATGGTGATCCGCACGTTCTGGCCCGGCGCGACCGCGCGCCAGGTGCAGGAGCAGGTCACCGACCGGATCGGCCGCAAGCTGCAGGAGACGCCCGCGATCGACTATCTGCGCAGCTACTCGCGCCCCGGCGAATCGCTGATCTTCTTCGCGATGAAGGATTCGGCGCCCGTCAAGGACGTGTCGGAAACGTGGTATCAGGTGCGCAAGAAGGTCGGCGACATCTCGATGACGCTGCCGCCCGGCGTCCAGGGGCCGTTCTTCAACGACGAATTCGGCGACGTCTACACCAACATCTACACGCTCGAGGGCGACGGCTTCTCGCCCGCGCAGCTGCACGACTACGCGGACCAGTTGCGCGTCGTGCTGCTGCGCGTGCCGGGCATCGCGAAAGTCGACTACTTCGGCGATCCCGACCAGCGGATCTTCGTCGAGATCGACAACACGCGCCTCGCGCGGCTCGGGATCTCGCCGCAGCAGATCGCGCAGGCGATCAACGCGCAGAACGACGTGTCGTCGCCGGGCGTGCTGACGGCCGCGCACGACCGCGTGTTCATTCGCCCGAGCGGCCAGTACGAGAGCGTCGACGCGATCGCCGACACGCTGATCCGCATCAACGGCCGCACGTTCCGCCTGGGCGACCTCGCGACGATCAAGCGCGGCTACGACGATCCGCCCGTCACGCAGATGCGCGCGAACGGCCGCGCCGTGCTCGGCATCGGCGTCACGATGCAGCCGGGCAGCGACGTGATCCGGCTCGGCAAGGCGCTCGATGCGAAGTCGAAGGAATTGCAGGCGCAGTTGCCCGCGGGTCTCAAGCTGAACGAAGTGTCGAGCATGCCGCACGCGGTGTCGCATTCGGTCGACGATTTCCTCGAGGCGGTCGCCGAGGCGGTCGCGATCGTGCTGATCGTGAGCCTCGTGTCGCTCGGCCTGCGCACCGGGATGATCGTCGTGATCTCGATCCCGGTCGTGCTCGCCGTCACCGCGCTCTTCATGTACCTGTTCGACATCGGGCTGCACAAGGTGTCGCTCGGCACGCTCGTGCTCGCGCTCGGCCTGCTCGTCGACGATGCGATCATCGCGGTCGAGATGATGGCCGTGAAGCTCGAGCAGGGCTTCAGCCGCGCGCGCGCCGCCGCGTTCGCCTATACGAGCACCGCGTTCCCGATGTTGACGGGCACGCTCGTCACCGTGTCCGGCTTCCTGCCGATCGCGCTCGCGAAATCGAGCACCGGCGAATACACGCGGTCGATCTTCGAGGTGTCCGCGATCGCGCTGATCGCGTCGTGGTTCGCGGCCGTCGTGCTGATTCCCCTCCTCGGCTATCACATGCTGCCCGAGCGCAAGCATCCGCCGAAGGACGCGGCGGCGGGCGGCGCCGCGCACGCGCACGGCCACGAACATGAGCACGACATCTACGACACGCGCTTCTACACACGGCTGCGCGTGTGGATCAACTGGTGCATCAAGCGGCGCTTCTTCGTGCTCGCGATCACGGGCGTGCTGTTCGTCGTCGCGCTCGCGGGCTTCTCGCTCGTGCCGCAGCAGTTCTTCCCGAGCTCCGACCGCCCCGAGCTGCTCGTCGACCTGCGGCTGCCCGAAGGCGCATCGTTCGACGCGACACTCAAGCAGGCGCAGCGCTTCGAGAAACTGATCGAAAAACGGCCCGAGATCGACCATTCGGTGAACTTCGTCGGCTCCGGCGCGCCGCGCTTCTATCTGCCGCTCGACCAGCAGTTGCAGTTGCCGAACTTCGCGCAGTTCGTGATCACCGCGAAGTCGGTCGAGGATCGCGAAAAGCTCTCCGCGTGGCTCGCACCGATGCTGCGCGACCAGTTCCCGGCGGTGCGCACGCGGATCTCGCGGCTCGAGAACGGTCCGCCCGTCGGCTATCCGGTGCAGTTCCGCGTGAGCGGCGACAGCATCGCGACCGTGCGCTCGATCGCGGAAAAGGTCGCGGCGACGATGCGCGCCGATTCGCGCGCGGTCAACGTCCAGTTCGACTGGGACGAGCCCGCCGAGCGCTCGGTGCGCTTCGAGCTCGACCAGCACAAGGCGCGCGAGCTGAACGTCACGTCGCAGGACGTCGCGGGCTTCCTCGCGATGACGCTGTCCGGCACGACGGTCACGCAGTACCGCGAGCGCGACAAGCTGATCGCGGTCGACCTGCGCGCGCCGCGCACGCAGCGCGCCGATCCGGCGAATCTCGCGAACCTCGCGATGCCGACGCCGAACGGTCCGGTGCCGCTCGGCTCGCTCGGGCGCTTCCACAACACGCTCGAATACGGCGTCGTCTGGGAGCGCGACCGCCAGCCGACGATCACCGTGCAGTCCGACGTGGCGGCGGGCGCGCAAGGGATCGACGTCACGCACGCGATCGACACGAAGCTGAACGAATTGCGCGGGCAACTGCCCGTCGGCTACCGGATCGAGATCGGCGGCTCCGTCGAGGAAAGCGCGAAGGGGCAGACGTCGATCAACGCGCAGATGCCGCTGATGGTGATCGCCGTGCTGACGCTGCTGATGATCCAGCTGCAGAGCTTCTCGCGCGTGCTGATGGTCGTGCTGACCGCGCCGCTCGGGATGATCGGCGTCGTCGGCACGCTGCTCCTGTTCGGCAAGCCGTTCGGCTTCGTCGCGATGCTCGGCGTGATCGCGATGTTCGGGATCATCATGCGCAACTCGGTGATCCTCGTCGACCAGATCGAGCAGGACATCGCCGCCGGCCACGGGCGCTTCGACGCGATCGTCGGCGCGACGGTGCGGCGGTTCCGGCCGATCACGCTGACGGCCGCGGCCGCCGTGCTCGCGCTGATTCCGCTGTTGCGCTCGAACTTCTTCGGCCCGATGGCGACCGCGCTGATGGGCGGCATCACGAGCGCGACCGTGCTGACGCTCTTCTTCCTGCCGGCGCTCTATGCCGCGTGGTTCCGCGTGAAGTCGGACGAGCGCGACCCGGAGCCGCCCGCCACGCCCACGGGAGCCTGACCATGCGCGTTTCGATCCAACCGTTCCCGGCCCGCGCCGCCCGGCGCGCGACGGCCGCGGCCGCCGTCGCCGCACTGGCCGGCTCGCTCGCCGGCTGTGCGTTGTTCGCGCCGAGCGACGCGCCGCCCGCGATGCCCTCGCCCGCGCATTACGGCGCGACGCCGCTTCCCGAGCGCACCGCCGCGGCGCACGGCGTCGCGCAGCGCTTCGACGTCGGCGCGCAGCCGGTGCCCGACTGGTGGAAGCAGTACCGGTCGCCCGCGCTCGATTCGCTCGTCGACGAAGGCTTGCGCAACAGCCCGACGCTCGCCGCCGCCGAGAAAAGCCTGACCGCCGCGCGAGAGCAGTTGCGCGCGCAGATCGGCAGCTCGCTGCTGCCGTCGATCGACGCGGGCGGCCAGGCGACGCGCGAGCGTGCGCTCGGCGTGCCGACGTTCGGCCCGCAGACCGTGCTCTACAACGTGTTCGCGGGCCAGTTGCAGGCGAGCTACACGCTCGATCTGTTCGGCGCCGCGCACTTCGCGAACCGCGCGCTGTCCAGTCGCGTCGACGTGACCGCGTACCAGCTCGAATCCGCGCGGCGCGCGCTCGCCGCGAACATCGTGACGGCCGCCGTCACGTCGGCCGCGCTCGCCGAGCAGGTCTCGACGACCGAACGGCTCGTCGCGCTCGCGCGCGAGCAGGCGAACGACACGGCCGCGCGCTACCGGCTCGGCGCCGCGTCGCGCGCGGACATGCTGAACGCGCAGCAAAGCGCGGCGGCGCTCGAAGCGAGCCTGCCCGCGCTACGCCAGCAATGGCAGTCGACGCGCCACGCGCTCGCCGTGCTGCTCGGCCGCACGCCCGATCAGGCAAGCGCCGATCTCGCGCTCGCCGACCTGCATCTGCCCGAGGACGTGCCCGTCGTCGTGCCGTCGACACTGCTCGAAGCACGGCCCGACATCCGCGCCGCCGAAGCCGGATTGCAGGCGGCCGCGGCCGAGGTCGGCGTCGCGACCGCGCAGTTGTTCCCGCAACTGTCGCTGTCGGCGTCGATGGGCCATGCGGGCTTCAACTGGCCCGCGATGCTGTCGGGCGCGGGCGCGATCTGGAGCGTCGGCGCGTCGCTCACGCAGCCGCTCTTCCACGGCGGCGCGCTGCTCGCGCAGCGCCGCGCGGCGCGCGCGACCTACGACGCGGCCGTCGACCAGTACAAGCAGACCGTGCTCGCCGCGTTCCAGGACGTCGCCGACAGGCTCGCCGCGCTCGACAACGATGCGAGCGCGCTCGATGCGTCCAACCGCTCGGCGGTCGCCGCGCGCGGCGCGTTCGACGACACCGCGGCGCGCGTGCGGCTCGGCGCGCTGCCGCCGTCGGCCGCGCGTGCGAGCGAGCAGCAGTACCGCAACGCGCGGCTCGACGAGATTCGCGCGACGGGCACGCGGCTCGTCGATACCGCGCGGCTCTATCAGGCAATGGGCACGCCGAAGGACGGCGGAAAGGATGCGAAGCGCGCGAGCGACGCGGACGGTGCGCAGGATGTCGGCGACGCGAAGCGCATGCGCGACGCTGGCGGCACGGGCATGTCCGGCGTTGCCGGCACAGTCGATGCTGCCGCGGATGCGGCTCGCGCCGCGGGCACCGGTGTCGGAACCACTGCCGTGACGAACGAAGCGAACGAAGCGAACGTTGCAGACGATGCGGACGCACCACATGCGATTGCCGCAAATGGCCAGACGAACGCAACGAGCGCGGCAAGTTCGACGCATGCGCGCGGCACGGCAGGCACGCAGGACCCAGCGAACTCGCCGAACTAGGCCCGCGCGTTGAATACGCCGAGCATTTTCGGAGACGAAAATGCGGATCTACGAACGCTGCCTGTCGCTGGACGAAACCCGCTTCATTCTGGCGAACTACGGTAAGCGCGCGACGGAATGGCCGCAGTTGATGGCGGACGTGCGCGATGCGATCGACGCGGGCGCGCCGCCCGCGTCGCCGGAATGCCGCGCGCTCGCGCAGCGCGCTGGCTCGCGCCGTTCCGCAGCTACGCGGGCGACGATCCGGCAACGCAGTCGGAATTCCGGCACGCGCTGATGAACGAGCCCGAGCGGATGACGGGCACGTGGGCCGACGAAACGCTGCTCGGCGTCGTCCGCGAAGCGATGCGGCATCTAACGCAGCCGCACTGACGGACGGCACGCGACGCACTCGCGCTGTGACTCGCGAGTGCGCGCATCCGGCCCCGGCGGGGCCGGATGCGGCCGGCGAACTCAATACTCCGAGATCGCCATGTACGCGCTCATCAGCATCTCGCCGCGCTCGGCCGCTTCCAGGTAGGCGTCCCAATGCGGCGTTTGCGCGGCCTCGCGATGCCAGAACTGGATCTCGCTGCGGCCGTGCTGCAGGCCGCGCCACGCTTGCGTCAACACTTGCAGCTCCTCGTCGCCGAGGGAGCTCAGTTGCGAGACCGGCACGTCGCCCCCACCGACGATCGCCCGGATCAGGTTCGACAGATGCGCCCACAGCAAGCGGATCGTCGACTCCCGGAACAGGTTGACGTTGTATTCGACGTGGCCGACGACCGCGTCGCCCTCCTCCCGCAGATCGAACAGCACGTCGAGAATCGACGCGGCGCGGTCGATCTCGATCGGCGCGACACGCAGCCCGCCGATGTCCGGCATCGACAGATCTTCGTTTTGCAGCACGAACATCACCTGCACGAGCGGATTCACGCGGGGGTCGCGCTCCTTGACCGTCATCTGCACGAGATGCGCGAAGGTCACGTCCTGATTGTCGAACACGTTCAAGACATCGTCGCGCACGCGGGCAAGATGTGCGGCGAAGCTATCGGATGCATCGAAGCGCAACCGCACCGGCAGCGTGTTGGTCAGGAAGCCGATGAGCGGCTCGGTCTCGATGCGCGACCGGTTCGCGACGGCCGTGCCGAGCACGAGGTCGCTCTGCTTTGCATAGCGCGACAGCAGCAGACCCAGCGCGGACTGCAGGAACACGAACATCGTCGATTTCGACGCCTTGCAGAACGCGTGAACGCGTTCGACGAGCCCGGCGGGCAGCTCGACCGCGATCCGCCGTCCGTCGAAGGTCGGTTGATCCGGGCGCTCGAAATCGGTCGGCAATTGCAGCGCGCCCGCATAACCGTCGAGATAGTCGCGCCAGAAATCGAGCTGGCGCTTGAACGGCTCGGACTGCGCGAAGCGCCGCTGCCAGATCGCGTAGTCGGCGAATTGAATCGGCAGCGGCGTCAGCTCCGCTGCTCGCCCGTCGCGCCGCGCCGGATAAAGCTGCTCGATCTCGCGCAGGATCACGCCCGCCGACCAACCGTCGCCAATGATGTGATGGTTGCGCCAAAGCAGCACGTGCTCGTTTTCCGACAGCCGGTAGACCGTCGCCGAGCACAGCGGCAGCGCGTCGAGCCTGAACGGCCGGCTCAGTTCGGCTTCGATCGCCTTGTCGAGCGAATCGCGCCGGGCGGCGGCGCTGTCGCGGGACAGATCCTTCACGGCCAACGGGAACGCCATCTCGGCGGCCACGACCTGACAGGGCTGATTGTCGAACGTCGCAAAGCAGGTTCGCAGGATGTCGTGACGATCCGTCACCCGCTGGAACACCCACGCGAGCGTCTCGATATCCAGCGGCCCGTCGATCCGCAGCGCGAAGTGCGAGCCATACGCGCGCTGCGAAGCGTCGATCTTGTCGAGGAACCAGAGCCGCTCCTGGTTGAACGACAGCGGAATGTGCGCGGGGCGCACCTGCGGCGAGACCGAGTCTTCCCGCAGCGCCGCGGCCTGCGCGGTGGCGATCGCCGCACCGAACGAGATCGCCGTGTCGTGCTCGAACAGCGCGCGGATCGGCAAATCAATCCTGAAGTGCCTGCGCACCCGCGAGACGACCTGCGTCGCGAGCAGCGAATTGCCGCCGATATCGAAAAAGCGCCAGTCGGCGCTGATCGCGGGACGTTTCAGAATCTGCCGGAACAGATCGACGACGAAAGCCTCGGCGTCGTTGCCCGGCGCGACGATCTCGAGCTGCTCGAAGGTTTCCGCGTCGTCCGGCAACTCGAGCGCCTTGCGGTCCACCTTGCCGTTGACGTTCTTCGGCAGCCGGTCGAGCGGAACGATCACGTCCGGGATCATGTAGGCCGGCAGCCTGAGCTTCGCCTGCTTGCGCAGCGCCGACACCCAGGCGCGCTTCGCGCCGCCGCCCGCGAGCACGCCGGAATCCGCGGGTACGGCCCACGCGGCGAGCGACAGTTGCCCTGTCGCGTCCGGCAGCGCGAGGACGACCGCTTCCTGCACCGACGGTTCGCGATTGAGCGCGGCCTCCACTTCACCGATCTCGATGCGATGGCCGCGGATCTTCACCTGATTGTCGCGGCGGCCGATGAAGAACAGCTCGCCGTTCGCGGCGCGAAATCCGCGATCGCCGCTGTGATAGAGGCGACGCGAGCCGGCAAATGCGATTTCCTGGGACGAGTACGCGGCTGCCGTGCGTTCCGGATCGTTCAGGTACCCGAGCCCGACGCATACGCCGCCCACGTACAGCTCACCGGGCGTGCCGGCCGGCACCGCGCGCCGCCACGGATCGAGCACGTAGACGGCTGTGTTCTTGATGGGCCGCCCGATCGAGATCTTCGGCGCGTGCTCGTCGAAGTCGAACGGCACCTTGTAATGCGTGCAGTCGTCGGAGGTTTCCGTCGCGCCCCACATGTTCAGGACGCCGACGCGAGGATGCACCGCGCGCAACTGATGCACGAGCGACGGTTGCAGCGTCTCGCCGCTCGACACGACCCAGCGCAGCGCCGACGTGCCGAGCGCGGTCGCCGGTTCGTCGGACTGCGCGGCTCGCACGAGCAGCATCGTGCTGAGCACGGACGGCGATACTTCGAGAATCGACACCCCGTCGGAGACGATGCGCTCCAGCAGCCTTGCCGGATCTTTCGCGACGGCGTCCTCGTAGATCCTGACCTGCGCGCCCGCGATAAGCGGCGCGCAGAATTGCCACAGGCAGATGTCGAAGGTGGCCGCGGCATCCTGCGACACGACGTCTCCCGCGCCGATGTCGAGATCCTCGATCTTCGCCTCCATGTGATTGATCATCCCGCCGTGGTCGATCATCACGCCCTTTGGCTCGCCCGTCGATCCGGACGTAAAAATCACGTAGGCAAGCGCGTCGGCGGGCGTCTCGAACGCACACGCTCGCATCGAATCCGCGTCGGCCGGCTCGGCAAGCGCATCGAGCGCGATCCTGGCCACACCGCCGCGAAGACGCTCGGCGACGCCCGCGTGCTCGCGTGCGACGACGAGATGTGCCGCCCGTGCGCGCTCGAGCAGTGCGTCGATCCGCTCGGCCGGCCCGTCCGGCAGCGGCACGAACGCCGCGCCGACCCGCCAGACCGCGAGCATCGCCGTCAGGTAGTCGATCGAGCGGTCGGCAAGCAGCGCCACGATATCGCCCGGATGCACGCCGCGCGCGCGCAGCTGCGCGGCCGCCGTCCTGCTCGCGTCCGACAACGCGCGGTAGCTGATCGAGCGCGACGCGTCGACGGCTGCGACGCGATCCGGCCATTCGCTTGCGCGGCGCTCGAACGCCGCGACATACAGCCCTTCCGCGCCCGAGCGCCGTTCGGTCGCGACGCCCGCCGCCGCACGACGCTCCGCAGCCGCCTCGTCGTCGCCGAGCAGCGCACGCGCCGCGAAATGCTCGTCGGGCACCGCGACGATCGCCTCGAGTGCCCGGCGGAAATAGCCGCCGATCGCGATGAGGCGCTCGAGCGGCAGTGCGTCGAGGTTCGCTTCGAGATCGAGCGTCAGATGTTTCGTGAACGGATCTTGGTTGAACTCGACGCGCAGCGCGAAGTGCGTCTGGATATACGCTTTCGCATCGACGACGCTCACTCCCGCGAGTTGCTCCAGTTCTTCGTAGACGTGGAAATGCGTGTAATTGAAGCTCACGTCGAAGAGCGGTTCATTGCCCTTCAAATGCTGGATTTCCTGATACGGATAGCGGCGATATGCCTGCAGCGCGGATTCCTTGTCGCGGATGCGCTTGACGAGATCGGACCAGGTTTCGTCGCCCAGTTGCACACGCCACGGCACGACGTTCAGATGGGTGCCGAGCACGCGCTCGCCATCGCCGTCTTCGAGACGACCGTTCGACTCGACCGCGAGGACAACGTCCGACTCGCCGCTCACGAAGCTCATGACCGACGCATGCGCGGCCAGCAGCACGTGCTTGACCGATACGCCGAGACGCGCGGCCAGCGCCTTCAGGCCGTTCGACAGCGCCGCCGGCAAATCGACCGCGTGAAAGCGCATCGGATTGCGCTCGGCATCCGCGCGTGCTTCCTGCAAGCACGGAAGCCGCGTCGGCCGGAAATCCTCGAGCTCGCTTTCCCAGAACGCGCGCACCGCCGGGTCGGCAATGGTTTCCTGTTCCAGCAAAACGTAATCGGAGAAGCGCGTGTGCAGCTCCGGCTGCTGCGGCAGCGCGCCTTCGCCGACGAGACTCACGTAGTTGCGCAGGATTTCCGACACCGCCGACGATTCGCTCCAGCCGTCGAGCAGCGCGTCGTGAAACGACATCGTGAACACGAACTCGTCGTCCGTCCAGCGATGCAGCGAAAAACGCAACAGCGGCGCGCGCGCGACGTCGTACGGGCGGCGCTTTTCGCCGTCGAGCCAGGCTTCGTAGCGCGGCTTCTTGCGCGCGTCGTCGATGTCGCGGTAATCGAACACGTCGACGACGGACGCCGCGTGCGCGTGGACGATCTGCAGCGGCCGCTCGAACTCGCCGAGATGGAACGACGTCCGGAAAATCGGATGACGCTCGATCAATGCCGCGACCGCTTGCTCGAACGCATGCAGGTCGTAGCGCGCCCGCAGCCTGAATTCGAAGATATCGCAATACATCGCGATGTCGTCGCCGAATTGTGAATGGAACAGCAGGCCTTCCTGGAGGCGCGCGAGCGGATAGGCGTCGACCGCGTCCGCCGGCAACTGGCGCCGCTCGTCGTCGCTCAATTGGGCGAATGCGGCAACGCGCGGCCGCTCGGGCAGTTGGGCCGATATCTTCGTGACGGCGGCGAGCGCGGCGGGCGTCTGCAGCCGGAACACGTCCTGGACGCTGATCTGCAAGCCCGATTTCAGCGCGCGGCTGCGCAGTTGGATGATGCGGATGGAATCGCCGCCGAGTTCGAAGAAGCCGTCGTTGACGCCGACGCGCGGCTTTTCCAGCACCTCGGCATACAGCTTGCAAAGGAGCTTCTCCTCGTCCGTGCGCGGCGCGACGTAGGCCGCGCGCAGCGGGATCGCGCCGTCCGCCCGCTGCGTGAGCGCCTTCGCGTCGACCTTGCCGTTCTGGTTCAGCGGAATCGCGTCGATCGGCAGTACGGCCGACGGCATCATGTAATCGGGTATCCGCTCCGACAGATGGCGATACAGCGCCTGAACGTCCGGCAATGCATCGCAGACGATGTACGAAACGAGCTTGGTCTGCTCGTCGTCCGGTTGCGGCGTCGATACCGCGCGGATCAGTTGCCGAATCTCCGTGATCGCTCCCGCTCCTTCGCCAGCCGGCGCCGGCGCGATGACGTTGCGCGGCTTGTGCGGCCGGCTCGCGAGCGTGACGGCGTCGCGGATGCCGTCGAAGCGCGTGAGCGCCGCCTCGATTTCACCGAGCTCGATCCGGAAACCGTTGATCTTCACCTGCTGGTCCTTGCGGCCCAGGTACTCGTAATCGGCTTCGCCGACCTTACGCGCGAGGTCGCCGCTCTTGTAGTAGCGTCCGGCGCCGGCTCCCGGCTCGATGTCGAGATCGATGAAGCGCTCGCGCGTGAGCGCCTCGTTTCGCAGATAGCCGAGCGCAACGCCCCGCCCTCCGACGTAAATCTCCCCGACCTCCCCGTCCGCGACCGGCCTGCGGTCCTCGTCGAGCAGGACGATCGACAGATCGCGCAGCGGCAGGCCGATCATGCTGCCCGGTGCGTCGAGATCCGCGCACGTCACGGGCCGGTAGGTTCCGTGCACGGTGATCTCGGTGATCCCGTACATGTTGACGAGGCGCGGCTGCGCGTCGCCGTACTTGCGGAACCAATCCTTGAGGCTGCCGAACACGAGCGTCTCGCCGCCGAAGATCACGAGACGCAGCGCGCTCAGACGGTCGCTGCGCCGCAGATCGGCCGCGATGAAATACTTGAACGCGCTCGGCGTCTGGTTGAGCACCGTCACGTGCTCGCGCGCGCAAAGCGCGTGGAATTCATCGGGCGAGCGCGAGATTTCGTACGGTACGCCGACGATCCTGCCGCCGTAGAGCAGCGCCCCCCACATTTCCCAGACCGAAATGTCGAATGCGATCGAATGGAACAAGGTCCACACGTCGCGTTCGTCGAAGCGGTATTCCGGCTCGGACGACGTGAAAAGGCGCAGCACGTTGTCGTGCGTGACCTGCACGCCCTTCGGCCGCCCGGTCGTGCCGGACGTGAAGATCACGTAGGCGCAATCGTCGCGGCGCAGCGCACGCGCCGCCGTCGGCGCGCGGTCCGCCGCATCGTGCGTCGGGTCGGCTGGCGCGTCGACGAGCAGGACGGCGCGATCCTCGACGGACGGCAGCTTGTCCAGCAAATCGCCGAACGCCGTGGACGTGACGAGCACGCTCGGCTGCGCGTCTTCGAGAATGAAGCCGAGCCGCTCCGCCGGCGAGTGCGGATCGAGCGGCACATAGGTGCCGCCCGCCTTCAGAATGGCAAGGATGCTCACGACCACATCCACGCCGCGATGCAGCAGCACCGCAACCGTCGTCGGCCCGTCGCGCCGCATCCGGGGGGCCAGCGAGCGCGCGAGCCGCGCCGCGCGCTCGTCCAGCTCGCGATAGGTGAGCGACGATTCGCCGTAAGTGAGCGCAACGCGCTCCGGACCGCTTCGCACCTGCTGCTCGAATCCTTCGATCAGCGAATGGCATTGCGCGAGCGGCACGGGCGCCGCCGCGCGATCGACAGTCCGGGCGACCGACGGCGCGTCGATCGCGGCCGGCGCAGCCCCGAGCTCGAACGTGCGCAGCGGCGCGTCGGACGCGTCGAGCAGCGCGTCGAGCAACTGCAGGTATTCGTTCGCGAACGCGACGATGCGGTCGCGCGTCGCAAGCGCCGCGCCATATTCGAGCATCGCTTCGATCCCGCGCTCGGCGGGCGCCATCGTCAATGCGAGCTCGAACTGGGAAGGCGCCGAGCGCAACGGCAGCGAACGCGCCGTAACCGGGCCGATCTCGATTTCACTGCTCACCCCCTTGATCGCAAGCGCCTCGGCGCCGTGCCGGCCGTTCGACTGTTGCATCACGAACAGCGCCTGGAAGAACGGATGCCGGTCGGCGCGGCTCTTCGACGCGTGCTCGTTGACGAGGAGCGCAAACGGATACGCCTGGTGCGCAATCGCGGCGGTGAGGTTATCCGCCGACTGCGAAAGGAACGCCGCGAATGTCGCATCGTCGCGATAGGCCGTATGCAGCGCGAGCGGATTGACGAAATAGCCCTGCGTGCGCGCGTATGCCCAATGCGTGCGACCGGCGGCGAGCGTGCCGATCGCGAGGTGTTCGGCGCCGCTTCGGCGATGCAGCAGCAACTGGAATGCGGCCAGATAGACCGCGTTGAGCGTGCGGCCCGAGCGCCGCGCGAATGCTTCGACCCGTTTCGCGAGCGTCTCGCCGATCTGGAAATTGACGGGACTTGGCGCGACGTCCGCAGCGCCGCGCGCCTGTTCCGCGCTCGGCTCGAATACCGAGCCGAGCGCCGAATCCGCACGGTTTTCGCCCAGCACGGATCGCCAGTACCGGCGGTCCTCGAGCGCGGCGGCGCTGCGCGCATAGGCGTCGCGCTCGCGGCACCAGTCCTGGTAGTCGCGCTCCGGATCGGCGGTCGGCTCACCTCCCGCCGCCTCCGAGACGATCTCCTCGACAAGCTGCGACATCGACCAGAAATCGGACGCGATGTGATGCAGGTTGACGAGCAACCACGTCCGCTCGCCGTCACGCTGCGCGACGCGTATCCGCAACGCCGATCCGCGCTCGAGATCGAACGGTCGCAGCGCTTCGTCGCCGAAGCGCTCGATCAGCGCAGCGTCATCGAGCCCCTGCGGATCGATTTCGACGAAATCGACGGGCAGCGCCGGCTCGACTGTCTGCACGTTGCGGCTGTCCTCCGCGCGGTAACGCGTCCGTAGGATCGGGTGCCGCGCACACGCGCGCGCGACGCTTGCCTGCAGCGCATCGGACGCGAGCGCCGGCCGGCATTCGATCAGCAGCGCCAGATTGTAGTCGTGTCGATCCGGGTCGAATTGATGCAGGAACCAGAGCTGCTGCTGGTTCGGCGACAGTGCGAACTCGCGCTCTTTCGCGCCCGCTGCCGCGCGCGGCGCAGCGGGCGCCGCGGCGCCCGCCCGGACGATCTGTGCGCCCAGCTCAGCGATGCTCGCCGCGCCGAACAGGTCGTCGAGCCCGACATGCGCGCCCAGATGTTTCTCGATCAAGCCCTGCAGCCGCACGACACCGATCGAATTCAGTCCCGCCCCAGCAAGCGGAAGATCGGCGCCGATCGCATCGGTCGCTTGCCGGGTCAGCAGCGCAACCGCGCGCCGCAGCGCGAGCACGACGTCCGTCACACGCTCATCGACGCTCGGCGCATCGGACCCCGCAATCCGCGGCCAGAGCGCATCGAGATCTTGCCCGGATGCCGCCGGCGCGCCGCTCGCCGAACGCACGTCGCGGCCGACCTGAAGCAGCGTGCCGTCGAGGTAGCGCGCACGCGTTTCGCGGCGGCGGATCTTGCCGCTCGACGTCTTCGGGATGCTCGCCGGCTGAATGAGCACGATCTCGTCGACGGCGACGTCGCATGCGCGGGCGATCGCCGTGCGGATCGCCCGTGCGGCGGCATCGACATCGATCGTCTTCACGAAGCGCCGGTCGACTTCCTGCACGACGACGACGCGCGCATCGCCGTCGCCGTCGATCGAGAATGCGGCCGTGCAGCCTTCGCGCAATGCCGGATCACTCGCGCCCGCGGCCATTTCGAGGTCTTGCGGATAGTAATTGCGGCCATTGACGATGACGAGATCCTTGCTGCGTCCGGTCACGAACAGTTCGCCATCGATGACGCAGCCGAGATCGCCCGTACGCAGGAAGCCCGAAGACGCCGGCCCCGGCCCGGCGAGGCGCGCGCGAAACACGTCGGCGTTGGTCGCATCCTTGTTCCAGTAGCCGGACGGAATGCTGGGACCGCTCACCCAGATCTCGCCGATCTCGCCTTCGGCCGCTTCGCGAAAATCGTTGACGATGCGCAGTTCGTGACCCGCCGCGCAGCGCCCGGACGACACCAGCTCGGCGGTCGCGGCATCGCCGGCCGGCTCGAGGCGGCCTAGCGTCAGCGCGGGACGGTCGAACGCCAGCGCATGAAATGCTCCGCCCGGCGCCCCGCCCGTCACGAAAAGCGTCGCTTCGGCAAGGCCATAGCAAGGATAGAATGCGCGCGAATCGAACCGCACGCGCGAAAACGTCTGCGCGAAGCGCCTCATCGACTCCGCCTGCACCGGTTCCGCGCCATTGAATGCGATGCGCCAGCTCGACAAGTCGAGCGCGCCGGCCCGCTCCGGACTGCGGGCCGCATGCTCGGCGCAGAGCCGATAGCCGAAATCCGGCCCGCCCGCGACCGTCGCGCGAAAACGCGTGACGTTCTCGAGCCAGGACAGCGGGTCCTTGATGAACGCGGCCGGCGACATGATGTGCGACGGGTACCCGTGATAAAGCGGGTGCAAGGTCGTGCCGATCAGCCCCATGTCGTGATAGAGCGGCAGCCAGTTCAGGCAGACGTCGCCGTCGCACGACCCGAATCCCGCCGCGATCGCGATCTGATTCGCGATCAGATTGCCGTGACTCACCGCGACGCCCTTCGGCTCGCCCGTCGACCCGGACGTGTATTGGAGAAACGCAATGTCGGCCGCCGCGCGCCGATATGCGCTTGCCGGCATCGGCTGGACGGCCGCCGCGGCGTCGATCGACAGCAGGCTGATCGCTGCCGCCAGCGCGCCGCCCATCTCGCCCGAGAACCACTCGCTCGCCTTCGCCACCGCCTCGCCGTCGCCGAACGCGTACCGCGCGCCGCAATCGCGCACGACGTGCGCGATGCGGTCGAGCTTTTCTCCGCGCCGGGGCGGATAGAGCGGCACCGCGATCACGCCCGCGTACAGGCAGCCGAGAAAGGCGGCGATGTATTCGAGTCCCGACGGGAAGAACAACAGCACGCGCTCGTTCTCGCTCGCATGTTGCCGCAAATAGGCGGCGACTCGCCGCGCGCGCTCGTCGAGCTGCTGATAGGTGAACTGCGGCCCCGCCCCCGTTTCGGGAACTTCGATGAAGTGATAAGCGAGCGCATCGGGACGCTCGTCGGCATGTCGCTGAAGTACGTGAACGATCGTGCCGGCCTGCTGCGATTTGTCGAGATCGGTAGTCGTCATGTCTGTCGGTCAGGCGTGAAAGAAAAACGGTGGATCGGAACGGATACGCTCCGCGGCGCGCGGCGGCCGTGCGTCACGTGCCGTCGGCATTCATGCCGCGTCGCGAATCGAGCCGGGTTTAGTCGACGATCGAAAGATCGAAGCGCTTGCAAAGGAAATACGAAGTCGCAATCAGCATCAGCGGAATCTCGAGCTTCGACAGGTCGGATTCGTTGCCGTCCGACAGCAGCCCGGACAGGCGCTCGAGCTGCGCGCGGTCGAACAATCCCAATTGCGCGAGGCGCCGCGAGTGAACGATGTCCTGGATCAGCGCGAACAGCTTGCCGTTTCGCTGAAGCGTTGAGGGCGGCGCGAGGAACGGCTGCTTCACGCGCCGATACACCCGCTCCGTCAGGTAGGGCTTCATCGCGTCGCGAAAGAGGCTTTTTTCCTCGCCGTCGCGAAAGAACCACGACACGGGAAGGGTTCGCACGAATTCGAACAGCCGATGGTCGAGCAGCGGCATGCGCACTTCGACCGAATGCGCCATGTCGAGGCGGTCGGCGAACAGGATCTGATTGCACAGAATGGACTTGCACCACAGATACATCGACTGCTGTACCGGATGCCGGTCGTGAAGCTGATCGCGGATCGGCAGGCGATCGATCAAGTTCGACACGAGAAGATCGGGCGTGACGTCGCGCTTCAGATCGGCGTGCAGCAGCGAGTCCCTCAGCGCCGCGCGGCTGTTCAGCACGATCGACAGCCACGCCGGCGTGGCGCCGAGCAACCGGCTCGCAAAGCCATTGCCCGTCGGCTGAAACCACGGCGGAATCGCCGCGCTCAGCTTGCCGGCCGCCTGCTCGGCGCGGAACGTCGCGAGCCGCGCCGGCTCGTCGCCCGCATAGCCGGACAGCAGATAGTCGATCTGATGAAAGTTGTAGCCATAGAACAGCTCGTCGGCGCCGTCGCCCGACAGCACCGCCTTGAACCCCGCGTCCCGCACCGCGCGGCTTTGCAGATAGCGCGCGACGGCGTTCGAGTTGATGCCGATGCTTTCCGCATGCCAGACGACCTGCTCGAGGTGGTCCGCGAAATCGGCGGAATCGACGGCAACCGTCAGGAATTCCGCGCCGAACGACTCCGCGGTGTCCCTCGCCACGGCGCTCTCGTCGTAATCCGCATGGTCGAACTGCACGTTGAACGCAGTGAGCCGGTGACCGAGCCGCTTCGCCGCGACGCCGAGCACCGACGACGAATCGAGCCCGCCGCTCAAGTAGTGGCCCATCGGCACGTCCGCGTGCAAGCGCGTCTCGATCGCGTCGGCGACGTGCTCGGCGAGCACTTCGGCAGCGCGCGAGCGCGAGCGCGCGTCGTCGCGCCATTGCGGATGACGCGGGTAATCGAGATCCCAATAACGCTTGACGACCGTCCTGCCTTCCGAGCAGATCACCATACATCCCGGCGCAACCTGCTTGATGCCATCGAACAGCGTCGCGTCTTGCGGCTTGATGAGAAGCAGATGCTGGACGTATTGCTCGCGACTCAACCGGCCCGCGACGCCTGCTCCAAGCAACGCTTTCACCTCGGAAGCCAGCAGAATCCGCCCGTCGCTCTCATGAAAATAGAGCGGTTTGATGCCGAACCGGTCGCGCACGCACAGAAGCTGGTTCGCATCGCGGTCCCAGATGGCCAGTGCGAACTCGCCGCGCAACCGCTCGACGAAATCGATGCCGTATCGCTCATAGAGGGCGAGCGCCACTTCGGAATCGCTATCGGTCTTGAACTGCCAACCTTCGCGCCGCAACGCTCGACGCCATTCGCGATGACCGTAGATTTCGCCGTTCGCAACGATCACGTTGCCTCGCTGGCTGACGATCGGCTGATCGCCCGTCACGAGATCGACGAGGCCGAGACGCGCGTGCGCAAGACCGACGCGGGCGTCGGACGACAGCCACAGGCCCGTTTTTTCCGGACCGCGATGCACGAGCGTATCGACTGCGCGTTGCAGCGTCGAGGCATCGACCGGCGCTTTCCGGTCGAAGATTGAAACGATTCCACACATGACGGGCTTCAGCTCCGTGGTGAAGGTGGGACGGTCCTGCCAGGCACCGCAGAACGCGGGGGACGATCCCCGCCACGAACGCGCGGCGACGACGCAACGACGCGCATGACGATCCGATACGGATCACGCATGGCGTCTTCGTCAACCTCCGCGCATCGCCGTGATCCATGACTCTCGATCGGGCGACATTCATTCTTTTCCGTTCACAACCGCCTACCGAAACATGAAATTTTCTTTGATGACAGATTTAAACGAATGAACCGAGTATTTTTCTAATCGCACCAAGAATCTCAGGGCGCAAGCATAGCGTAATATTTCGATCCGGGAAACACGATTCACGCTGGATGCACCGATCGACAACGACAGGCTCCAATGTGAATCAGCCTCTTTTGGATGGAATTCCGATTCAATGCGCCGCACAGTTTTGTTTTTATTGCCTTCTATTTTTGCGACCAAATAATATGGAAACGATTGCAAAATTCGCCAGGCCAATCACCATCGAAAATCGTCGATTGATCGACGAACTGCTTGCTATCGATGAACTCCGGCGCACTTCGTTTAACAGCTTGACTAACGATTGCTTTACAGGTACGTTTCGCTACCAGAGTGAATTGCAGTGCTTATCCACTCTGAAGCAATCAAGTTTGATGGAGTATTTTTCCATCGCTCGAGCTTATGCTCGCAGCCATGCAGCATCGCGGTAAATTTTGTATCGCATCGCACCATCGATCGAAACCGCTTTCGATCCTTCGAGTCCGACGGCACGGCATCGATGCGCGCCCGACGCACTGCCGGAAACCGGGCCGACGCGCTCGACGCCGACTGCAATCGCCCTTAAGACGAAGCAGCCGGAATCGCCATGCGCACCGCACCACCCGCCCGCATCGCCGCCATCGAAGACGATTCGCTGTTTGCATCGCCCGCTCGCCGCATCGTCGAGCACAAGTATCTAGGCTTCACCGGATTTCCCTGAATATGTCTGCATACTTTGAAGGACGGTCGCCGGATGAATCGGAATTTGTGTACCACGGGCAAACGTGAAAAATGTGACTCACTGGCTGAAGTCTCCTCAATCAGCATGCGCCGTCGCGAACGAAATCACGGCGGCGCACCGGGTGCATTGAATATCACGCGCGCAATCCTTATTTGCACATCATTCATATCGATATGCATTCGCATCAGCATGCGTAGCTACACACGGATATTGACCGGATAGCTTGCGTCACTTAAAACGAGTGTTTGGATTTCCATCCACATTTATTGATGTGGCAGATCACGCACGTTTTTTTTCGGATTGACGAACCCAATGTACGCGATAGAACCGGTCAAGCGCCCTGCTCATGTACCGCACGCCCGAGAGGAAATCACCAGCGACCGGTCGGTCAATATTGCCAACGCACTCATTAATAGACACGGCAACCGGTTTTCCGGAAATTCCGGCAAACCGCATTCCGGAAAGACGAGTTCATCGGCCGAACGTTTTTTTTCGACCGGCAACGCGCCCGCCACGTTCGGCGAATTGGTTCAGGGGCGCGAGCCAATATCGGGGAACGATTTCCTGATCACGTTTCCGATCACGCTGACGTCGACCGCGAGGTTCTGCCGATTCCGGCATTCCGATCGCCTTTACGTCTTTCCCGCAAGCAAGAAGAAGTCGCTGAAGGCGGCGCAGCTCTTTCTCGAGCGGTTCCGAATCCGAACGGGCGGCATCCTGCAAATTTGCAGCGCCGTGTCGGAAGGCAAAGGACTCGCGAGTTCGTCCGCCGACATCGTCTCGACGCTGCGCGCGCTCGCCGCTCATTTCGACATCGAGCTCGCGGTCGCCGACATGTGCGCGATCATCCGCGAGATCGAACCGACCGACGGCGTGATGTTCGACGAATCGGTCGCGTTCTTTCATCGCAAGGTCGAACTGAGCAAGGTGATGGGCAAGCTGCCGAAGATCTGCATTCTCGCGATCGACGAAGGCGGGATGATCGACACGGTCGCTTACAACCGCCATCGCTTCGACTTCTCGGACGAAGAGACGAGCCAGTACGCCACCCTGCTCGCCGACGTCGACGCCGCGATTTCCAGCCGCGATGTCCGCGAGATCGGCCGCGCCGCGACGCTCAGCACTCAGCTCCATCAGAAGCGCAACCCGAAGCGGACCTTGCAGCAACTGGAGGCGCTGATGGTCGACGTCGGCGCGCACGGCATCGTCAACTGTCACAGCGGCACCTTCATCGGCCTGTGTTTCGATGCGGCGCGCCCGGATGCGCTCGACACGATCGCCCAAGCGGAACGCACGCTTCGGGAAACGCTTCGCCAACCCATTTCGCGATTTTTCACCAGGTGAGCTCATGACATACGACGCAGCATCGAGCAGAAAAACGCAGGAGAAAGTATCCGACGCGATGGCGGAACCGCGAATCGTCCAGATCTCGCCCAATCTCTACGCCGTCGCGCTCGAAGTCATGAAGGTCATTCCGGCCAAGCACATCATCGAGCAGGCGCTGCGCGACGGCCGAATCAACCGCGACTCGCTCGTCATCGAATCGTCGAGCGGCAATTTCGCGCTCGGTCTCGCCGTGGTATGCCGTGAACAGGGACTCAGGCTGAGAATCGTCGGCGATCCGGCGATCGATCCGAAGTTGCGCGGCATGCTGCGCAATCTGGGCGCGGAAATCGACATCATCGAAAAGCCCGACGCGCTCGGCGCCTACCAGCGCCTGCGGCTGGCACGGATCGCGCAATTGCTCGACGAGCATCCGAATGCGTTCTGGGTTCGCCAATACGACAATCCGCAGAATCCCGACGCGTACCGCCCACTGGCCGAAACGCTGCTCGCGGAGGCGGGACCGGAGTTCGAACTTGTCGCATGCGTCGGTTCGGGCGGCTCGTCGGTCGGCCTCGCGACGCACCTGCGGCGCCGCAGCGAGCGAATCCGCGTGACGGGCGTCGATACCTTCAACAGCGTGCTGTTCGGTTTGCCGGACGGCAAGCGCACGCTCCGCGGCCTGGGCAACAGCGTCATGCCGAAGATTCTCGATCACACGCAATTCGACGAGGTCCACTGGCTGACGAGCCCGCAGGCGAACCTCGCGGCGATCGAGTTGCACGCGCGCCATGGTCTCTTCTGTGGCCCGACGAGCGGCGCCGCCTATCGGGTCGCGCACTACGAGGCCGCCCGGCACCCCGAGCGCAAGTTCTTGTTCATCGCGCCCGATACGGGCTACCGCTATCAGGACACGATCTTCGACGAGCGCTGGCTGAAAGCGAACAACGAGATCGCCGACACGCCGCGCCGCGCGCCCGTCGTCGTCGACCGGCTCGACCAGGTGGACGCCGCGACTGAATGGAGCTGCATCGACTGGCGCCGCAAGCCGCTCGCCGAACGGCAAAGCCTGCAGACACTCGGCGCGTGACGCTCGGGCCGTACGCTCGAATCCTTTCCCACCGACGTTCTGTACAAAACATGACGGGCATCTTTGTCTTCATCGAGAGCAACACGACCGGCACGGGCGAGCGCTTCATCCGCAAGGCGCTGCATCGCGGCCTCACGCCCTACTTCCTCACGGCGAATCGCGACAAATATCCGTTTCTCGACACGACTCGAGTCGTGACGGTTTCGATCGATACGAGCGATGCCGACGACGTTCACGGCTTCGTATCGTCGCTCGGCGGCGTCGTCGCCGTGTTCTCGTCTTCCGAGTATTACATCGAGGTCGCAAGCGAAGTCGCGCGGCGACTCGGGCTGCCGAGCGCGAACACCCATGCGACGCGCATCTGTCGCGACAAGAAACGACTCGCGGAGGTGCTCGCCGAACGCGGAATCGACGCGCCGCACACGCTCGCACTGACGCTCGACACCGGTGCGCCGCCCGCGCTGGACGGGCTCGCCTATCCGGCCGTCGTCAAGCCTCGGACGGGATCGGGCAGCGTCGGCGTGCGCCGGTGCGAGAACGCGGACGAGGTGTTCGAGCACTGCGACAGGCTGCGCCGCGCCGGCACGCACGCGGCGCTTGCGCAGACCTACGTCGACGGCGACGAGTATTCGGTCGAGACGCTGACGATCGACGGGAAGACGCAGATCGTCGGCATCGTCAAAAAACGTCTCGGGCCCGAACCGCTTTTCGTCGAAATCGGTCACGACTACCCGGCGCCGCTATCGAGCCGACAGCGAGAACGGATCGAAAGCACCGTGCTGCGAGCGCTCGACGCAGTCGGCTACGCGTTCGGTCCCGCACACACCGAGCTGCGCGTGCGCGACAACGCCGTCACGATCATCGAGATCAATCCGCGGCTCGCGGGCGGGCTCATTCCAGTCCTCCTCGGCGAGGTGTTCGACGCCGATCTGCTCGACCACATACTCGACATGTGGCTGGGCGTCACCGTCTTTCCCGATCTCACCGCGAAGCGCTATGGCGCGATCCGCTTCGCGCTGCCGGCACGCGAGGGCGTACTGCGCGGCCCGCTCGCGCTGCCGCCCGACCTCGCCGCGGCGCCCGAGCTCAAGCATTTCCATCCGATCGCGCGGCCGGGCGACGCGCTTCGGCTCGAAGGCAGCTTCCGCGACCGCATCGCCGCGATCGTCTGTGCGGGCGACCACCGCGAATCGGTCGAAGCGCTCGCCGAGCGCGCGGTCGCCGAACTGCGCGTCGGCATCGACATCGACATCGACGTCGGCGCTGTCGCGACGGCGAACGCAACCGCGCCAAACACCGCGAAACCCGGACTGCCGGCGCACGTGCAGGCGATCGTGTACGGCGGCACGGCCGACGACGCGCCGCTCGCGGATCTCGACTATCTGTTCGATCTGAACGAAGCACATCTCGTCATGCTGGGCGCGACGCGCGTCATCGGACTCGACAGGATCAAGCCGCTGCTGCTCGCGCACCAGCACTTGAGAACGGAGCGCTATGCGCCGCTCCTCGCGCGACCGCGGCCGCGCGGCCTCTACATGCTCGTCGAGGGCTACCTGATCGAGACGCTCGGCGACGGCGTCGGCGGCGTGCTGCAAACCGGCCGATCGCGAAACGACATCAACGCGGCCACCACGAAGCTGCATCTGCGCGACGCGACGTCGCGCGTGTTCGAGGCGCTGTGGTATCTGCGGCGCAGCCTCGTCTTCAAGGCGTCGGCGAACGTCGATCAGGCGTTTCCGATCTACAGCCAGTACCAGCCGGCGCTGCCGGGCACCTTCGCCCATCAGTTTCTCGCGTACGACGAAGCGCTCGCGAACGAATGCCGCGCGCTTCTCGCGCTCTATCGGCACGTCGACGTGTGCCCGCTTGGCGCCGGCGCGGGCGGCGGCACGAGCTTGCCGATCGATCCGGAACTCGTCTGCAAGCTGCTCGGCTTCGAGCAGCCGGCTTCGAACAGCCTCGATGCGGTGGCCAATCGCAGCGGCGTCCTCCATTTCCTCTCGGCAGCCAACGCGATCGGCGTGATGCTCTCGCGCCTCGCGCAAGACCTGCAGATCTGGACCACGGCCGAGTTCGCGCTGGTGTCGCTCCCCGACGGGCTGACGGGCGGCTCGTCGATGCTGCCGCAAAAGAAGAACCCGTTCCTCGTGGAATTCGTCAAGAGCCGCGCGGGCGTTCCGCTCGGCGCGCTTGCGAGCTGCACGGCGACGCTCGGGAAAACACCCTATACGAATTCGTTCGAAGCGGGCTCGCCGATGAACGGCTTGATCGCGCAGGCATGCACCGCGATCGAGGAGGCGGCGACGATCGCCGCGCTGCTGATAGACGGGCTCGAAGCGGCGAGCGAGCGGATCGACGCCCATCTGAAGGAAACCGCGGTCGCCGCGATGGCGGTGTCGGAATCGCTCGTCGCACACCGGTCGCTCGATTTCCGCACGGCGCACACGCAAGTCGCGCAGGCGGTACGCGATAGCCTCGCGCAGGGGCGAACGAGCTACGAAGCGCTCGCTGCGCTCGATTCGGACTTCGTGTCGCGCCGACCGCTCCATTGGGCGCAGAGCCATCGTTTCGGCGGCGGCCCCGGCGCCGCGGACTTGAATCACGGCGTTGCGCGGGCATGCCACGCGCTCGCCGACGACGAGGCCGCTTTTCGCCGCAAACAGGATATCTGGCGCGAAGCGGAACAGATGCGACGGCTCGCGGTGCAGCAACTCGCCAGCAGCTAGTCCGACCTACCCGCGAAAGAGAATACTCATGAGCACGATCAATCGAACGGGTGCGCCGAACCTCAAAAGCGCGCTGATCTCGAGACTCGGAAAGACGCCTGCCGCGCAGCCCGCCTGGCTCGACCTGGAGCGCGCGCTGCCGAGCACGCCCTGTGCGGTGCAACCGCATTGCCGCCGCGGGCTCGACGGCGACTGGCTCGCGCGGCTCGCCGAGCAGGCGGCGCGACTGTCGGTCGATCCGCGGGCGCTTTTCGTCGCGGCGGCGCGTGCGCTAGTCGCCCGGATCGCCGACCATGCCGCGAGCGGTTCGGCGCTCGCGCTGGCGCGCGACGTTCATGCGGCAACTTGCTCCGTATTGTCGACGACGCCGCCCGGCCGGCAAACCGTCGGCGAATTGCTCGCGGACAGCGACGGTTGGCTCTCGCATCGCGGCAGCCCGGTCGATGCGCCGCCGCACGTCTTGATCGCGGCGACGGATGCGGCGCCCGATCCCGACGAGCTTCCGGCAACCCAGCTCGCAATCGCGTTCACGATTGCGGGCGACGATGCATGCGTCGTCGCCCGCGCCGCGGCCGGGCTCTTTTCCCGGCAGGCGCTCGACGAATTCGTCGAACAGTGGCTGCTGATCGTGTCGCAGCTCGGCGCGAGCACGGCCGACGCCCCGCTCGACGATCTCGATCCGCTCCTTCCCACGCAACGTGCACGCCTGCTCGAACAATGGGAACCGGGCGCCGCGATCGATGAGGCCGGTCCGCTCGCGCACGAAGCGTTCGACGCGCGCGCGTCCGCCGCTCCCGGCGCGCCGGCCGTCCAATCCGGCGAGACGACGACGCCGTACGCCGCCCTCGCGCATCGCGCGGCCGGCATCACGCGAGAGCTACGAGCACTCGGCATCGGGCCGCTCGATCGCGTCGCGATCTACGCCGGCCCGGGAGCCGATCTGGTCGCCGGTATCCTGGGCGCGCTGGAAACCGGCGCGGCCTACCTGATCCTCGACCCGGCCAGGCCGCCCGCGGAGCTGAGCGCGCGGTTGCGCGACTGCGCGCCCGACGCGGTGCTCACGCAGACGGCGCTCGCCCCGTATCTCGAAGGCTTGGGCGCACGGGTACTGACGCTCGATGCGAATGCGGCCAATGACGCAGGCGTCCGGTCGGACGCACCGCCGCTCGGCGCCGCCGATGCCGCCGATGCGGGCGATGCCGCCGATGCGGCGGCAGTCGATCCCGACACCCCGGCTTTCGTCGCTTGCCGGACAGACGGCGATATCGCGCGCGCCGTCGTCGCCACCCATCGAAACCTGCGTGACGCGGCGCGCGGGTACGCTCGTGCGTTCTCGCTCGACGAGACGGACCGCTTCCTCGTGACGACGAGCTTCGATACGGCGGCGACGCAAAAGCACATCCTGACGCCGCTTTTGATCGGCGCGCAGGTGCATTTCAGCGACGCGCGCTTCGATCCCCACGCCGTGTTGCGCGAGATCGCCGGGCGCGGCATCACCGTGTTGAACGTCGCTCCAAGCTTCTTCAATGCGCTCGTCGACGCCGAGCGGCATCGGGAATTGTCGGGGGTGCGGCACGTGTTCCTGGAAGGCGAGCCGGTGGATGCGCGCGATGTCGCGCCGTTGCTCGAGAAATATCCGCAATTGCGCGTCGTCGCGCTCTATAACGCGACCGCATCCGTCGGCCCCGTCGCCACCTGGACGCTCGGCGCCGCACCACGGCCGTCCCTCGACGACACATGCATGCTCGGCCGGCCGGCGGACGGCGTCACGCTGCGGATCCTCGACGCGCGCAATCGGCCCGTGCCGCCGGGCGTCGCCGGACGCGTGCACATCGGCAATACGCGCATCACGCGCACGCAAGCGCCGACGCGACAGGATACGAACGCGCCGCACGGCGAATCCGGTCGTCTCGAAATCCTGGAGGACGGTGGTCCGCGCGACACCGGCGACCTCGCGCGCTGGCGCGCCGACGGCATCGTCGAATATCTCGGACGCGCCAGCGCGCCGAAGCGCGGCTACGGTTCCTGGAGCGGCGCGCGGCGCGTCGAAGCCTGGCTGTCGACGCGCGACGGCGTCGGCGACGCGATCGCGATCGTCCGGCGCACCGACGACGACACCGGTCACGAGCGTGTCGCCTACGTCACGCCGCGCGCGAGCGCCGTCCTGTCGGTACCCGATTTGATTCGCGACGCAAGCGCCGCGTTGCCCGCCGAGCTCGTGCCCGACGTGATCGTCGTGCTGCCCGCGCTGCCTCTCGCGCTCGACGGAACGCTCGATCGCGCACGCCTGTCGGAGCCGGAATCGGGCTGGAGCGCGGCGCGCGGCAGCTCGGACGCCGGCCACGCGACATCGGCGTCCACGGCGTCCGCCGACGCGCGCTCGGAAACGCACGCGCGCGACCTCGCCTACTGGACCGCGGCGTTGCGCGATCTGCCGGCCGTCCACAACCTGCCGCTCGATCATCCCCGTCCCGCCGTCGCCGACCATCGCAGCGGCCAGCTCGTCCAGCGCCTCGAAGCCCCACTGCATCGCGAACTCCTGCAGTTCGCCGGCAACCGGCGCGTCACGCTCTTCATGCTCGTCCACGCCGCCTTCGTCGCCTTCCTCGCTCGACTCTCCGGCAGCGCCGACATCGTCGTCGGCACCCCCGT
>NZ_LOVS01000177.1:0-842 GCF_001523835.1 Burkholderia sp. ABCPW 14
AGAAGCTGTTGCGAAATTAGTTAAACAGAGACTTTAGACGCGTCCAGCAAATCAAAGCGCAAGCCAGAGACATGAAGGCCTCGTGAACATGAGCATAGCGTTCGTAACGAATCTTGAGCCGTCGAAACGAGTGAAGCCAGGCAATCGAGCGCTCGACTGGCCAGCGCGTTTTGCCGAGACCACTGCCATGGGGCGAGCCGATTTTCGCGAGCACGGGCGTGATACCGCGCTCTCGCAAACGCTGCCGATGCGGCTCGGAGCTGTAGCCCCGGTCGCCCTGAACGATTCGCGGTTTATGCAGGGGACGCCCTCGCTTGCCTCGAATACGCGGAATTGCCTCGACCAGCGCATCAAGCTGGGTGATGTCATGGCGGTTTGCGCCGGTCAGGATGACCGCGAGCGGGATGCCTTGCGCGTCGACGATGATGTGGTGTTTGCTGCCGAGCTTGCGTCGGTCCGTGGGATTCGGGCCGGTTTTTTTCCCGCCAGCACGGCGCGAATCGACGAGCTGTCGACAAGCGCTCGCGACAAATCGATTTCGCCACGGCGACGCAGTTCGGCCAGCAGCGTTTCGTGGATGCGTTGCCAGACGCCTGATTCTTGCCATGCAACAAGCCGTCGCCAGCACGCAGTGCCCGAACCGCATCCCATCTCTTGCGGTAGCAGATTCCAAGCAATCCCGGAGCGCAGCACGAACACGATGCCGGTCAGCACCGCGCGGTCGGGTGTCGGCTTGCGGCCTGCGTACCGGCGATTGCGTGGTGCTCGAGCAGGCAGCAGCGGCTCGATGAGTGACCACAATTCGTCGTCTACAAGTTCTTTAGGCATCGCTTCCTGTCAGG
>NZ_LOVS01000178.1:0-992 GCF_001523835.1 Burkholderia sp. ABCPW 14
TCGCGCTGAGCTTCGTGGTGCATGAGAACCTGTCGCAGGAGCCGTCATATCAGCTGGAACTGCTGAGCCACGACCCGGACCTGGATTTCGACGCGCTGCTCGGCTCGTCGCTGTCGGCGGACATCGATCTGGGCGGCGGCGACGTGCGAACGTTCAACACGCACGTGTTCGGCGGCTACGACACGGGGCAGATGAGCGGGCAGTACACGTACACGCTGGAGCTGAAGAGCTGGCTGTCGTTTCTGGCGGAGAACCGCAACAGCCGGATTTTCCAGAACATGAGCGTGCCGCAGATCGTCGAGCAGGTGTTCCAGGGGCATCAGCGCAACGGCTACCGTTTCGAGCTCGAAGGCAGCTACGAGCCGCGCGAGTACTGCGTGCAGTTCCAGGAAACCGATCTGAACTTCGTGAAGCGGTTGCTTGAGGACGAAGGGATCTATTTCTGGGTCGAGCACGAGCAGGACCGTCATGTCGTCGTGATCTCGGATACGCAGCGGTTCGAGGATCTGCCGCTGCCGAACGACGAGCTCGAGTATCTGCCCGACGGCGAAGAATCGCGCGCGATTCAGGGGCGCGAAGGCGTGCAGCGGTTGCAGCGCACGCGGCGGATCAAGTCGAACAACGTCGCGCTGCGCGACTTCGACTATCACGCGCCGTCGAATAAGCTCGACAGCGATGCGCAGGTCGATCAGCCGAGCCTCGAAGGAATTCCGCTCGAGTACTACGACTATGCGGCCGGGTACAGCGATCCGGAGCAAGGCGAGCGTCTCGCACGCTTGCGGCTCGAAGCATTCCAGGCGGAATCGCACACGCTCGTCGGCCAGGCGAACGCGCGCGCGCTGGCGGCGGGCCGCGCGTTCACGCTCGTCGGTCATCCTGCCGCGCAGCGCAATCGTCGGTACTACGTGACGAACAGCGAGCTGACGTTCATTCAGGACGGACCGGATAGTACGTCGCAGGGCCGCAACGTCGCGGTCAAGTTCCGCGCGCTC
>NZ_LOVS01000179.1:0-115146 GCF_001523835.1 Burkholderia sp. ABCPW 14
TGTCCCGATCGCGGACCGGTTCAGGCCGATGAGCAGGTCTCCCTCCCAATGGCCCGGCACAGCACGATCCTGCACTTCTGCTGGGCGACTGGAAATCATCACGTCCTCGCTGACATGCGCCCAAGCCTTCGCACGCGCTCTCGCTCGCGGAACGCGCAACGCGCGCCCGGTGCGCAAGCAGCCCACCAGCTCACGCTTAAGCGCACCGCGTCCTTGAATGTAGAGGGCCTGGTAAATGGCTTCGTGAGAGATGCGCATGGAATCATCATCCGGGAAATCGACCTTCAGCCGGTTGGCAATCTGTTCAGGTGACCAGCCATTGACCCATTTCCGATCACCGCGACGTGGCTTGTTTCGCCCCTTGAACGGCGCCTGCCGTGGCCCAACAATCTCACGCCCCTCAGCGTCATGCACCTTGCCTTCCAGACGCTCTTGTACGTAGTGGTGCAGCCGCGCGTTAGTCGCCAGTTTCGCTGCCTTGGGTCGTTTGGCAAATCGTTCCGCCTTCCACTGCGCGACCGAAGCACGATACTCGAGACGACCACCACGAGTTGCAGCGTTACGCGTGAGCTCCCGCGAAACGGTTGATGGGCTGCGCCCGATACGGCGGGCCATTTCGCGCACCCCCAAGCCTTTGGCCGAAAGCAATGCTATCTCTTCCCGCTCGGCAAATGACAGGTACCTACCGGATATAGGGTTCGACATGAAAAGTGGCATGCCGCCACGATAGCGGAACCAGCGAGAGCCTACCGCTTGAGATACACCAACTGCCTCTGCCGCTCTTTCGCTCGTGATGCCGGTGGAGATTTGCTTCCAAAATAGCCGCTCGGTTTCATGCCGGAGCGACGGTGCGCCCGGCGAAGGCATCGCTCCTCGCCCTGTCAACTGATACACCCGCTTTGCACTTCGCGCCATGCAACACCTCCTTGATCAAGGGTGTTGCGACGACCGGTTGAATCCGCCCAATACGTCAGCATTCGCTACAGCGAACGACTGGCCGAAGCGGGCATCGAACCGTCGGTCGGCAGTCGGGGCGACAGCTACGACAACGCGCTGGCTGAAACGATCAACGGCTTGTACAAGACGGAGCTGATTCATCGCCGCACCTGGAAAACTCGGGAATCTGTCGAGTTGGCAACCCTGGAATGGGTGGCCTGGTTCAATCACCACCGACTGATGGAACCACTCGGCTATATCCCGCCCGCTGAAGCTGAGGCAAACTACTATCGGCAACTGAAAACCGCTGCCGCTGAAACCGCATTAACTTAAACCAACCAGCCTCCACGATTCCCGGGCCGGTTCAGTCCAAGACTTACCAGGCTTTTGACCGAGACGGAATGTATGTGACGGTATCGCCCGTCGGTACCGTCACCTTCCGCTACGATTACCGTCTCAACGGCCGCCGCGAGACGTTGACCATCGGCCGCTACGGGCCGGCTGGCGTCTCGTTGGCTTTGGCCCGCGAAAAGCTGATCGACGCCAAGAAGGCCGTCGCCCAGGGCAAGTCCCCGGCGCTGGAGAAGCAGCGCGAGAAGCGCCGGCTGACCTCTGCCAAGACCTTCGGCGACATGACTGAGAAATGGCTGGCCGGGGCTCGGATGCCTTGATTTACGAGGTGGATGCGCTGATGCAGGCCATGACCACGCTGCGGCCTCAGCGGGTCGGTCTGTTGCTGCGCCACCGCCACAGCATCAAGGCCAAACGACTGCTCTTGGCGTTGGCCGAGCGCCATCGGCATGCGTGGCTGGTTGTCGCGAGGGGCTAAGAGCGGTTGACGTACGGTGGATTTGCATCTGCGCTTAGTAAGAGCGCTCAATCCGTTGAGGTCGCAAGAACGCCGGGGAGTTACCGATTACGACGCCACGGACGACGCGCTCCAGCTTACCCGCCGCAACGAGCCGCCTGAGTACCATGGTCGGCAGGCCTTGTTTGACCAGATCGCGGGCGCGCAGCAACGGTTGGCGATCGATCGGCACAGCCTTCTGGGGGAAGTCGGTGAATGAATGGGCCAGTCATATTCACTGTACAACGAATCCCGCCGTCGCCAGGCGGAGGACCGAATCTGTGGCGATGGAGGACGGGGCCTGGGTATACTGTGAGTGCGCCCCGTTCTACCGAGCCGGTAGGTAATCAAGGACGCGTTACGGACTCCGGTGGCGGATCCAGCCGTTGGGAGGATTGTTCTGGAACTGTCCGCGTGGGAGGCAATCCGAGACCCGCTGGACTTTGCATTGATAGAGTGGGTCGGTCACGCGAACATCACACCAAGTCATGACCAGCAAACGCTCTTCCACCAAGTCACATCGATCCCCGAAGCTTTCCCGCACCCACGCCCCCGATCACATGTCGCCCGCCGACTGGCAGCGCGCCTTGCGTCGGAAATTCGGGCAAGAACAGACGTTCTCGCTGGAGAATCTCGGGACGGAGACGTATTTCTCGGAATTCCGCGTCGGCAATCCGGCGTCGAACTCCAGCTATCGCGTGTCGATTCGTGGAGCCCGCCCGGGCGACAACTTTTGCGCCTGTGCCGATTACGCCACCAACGAACTCGGCACCTGCAAGCACATTGAATTCGCCTTGTCGCGACTACTGCGCAAGCGCGGCGCAAAGGCGGCCTTCGCCCGTGGTTATCAGCCCGCATTCTCGGAGCTGTATTTGCGCAACGAGGGAGGGCGAGCGGTCCATTTTCGCGCCGGCACGGATTGTCCGGCAAAGGTGGCCAAAGCGGCTGCCGCTTTGTTCGACGAGTCTCGGCGATGGCATTTGCCGGAGGTCCGTTTCGAAGATCTCGGGCGCTTTCTTTCCAGTGTGGCGAAGGCCGGGCACGAATTGCGCGCCCACGACGACGCTCTCGATTTCATCGCCGGCCGTAACGACGCGGCGCGCCGTGCCATGATGCTCGATGAGCAGTTTCCGCAAGGAGCGGCGACGCCCTCGCTGAGGAAGCTGCTCAAGGTGCCGCTCTACCCTTACCAGGCCGAAGGCGCATTGTTCGCCGTGCGTGCCGGGCGCGCCTTGATCGGCGACGAAATGGGCCTCGGCAAGACGGTGCAGGCCGTCGCGGCGGCGGAAATCCTGATCCGGCATTTTGGCGTGTCGAAAGTGCTGGTGATTTGCCCGACTTCGCTCAAGTATCAGTGGCAGAGCGAAATCATGCGGTTCTCCGGCCACGCATCGAGGGTGATCACGGGCGGCCTTGCCCAGAGGCGGGGCGAATATGCGGGCCAGGATCTCTACAAGATCACCAACTATGAGAAGCTGAAATCGGACCTCGACATGATTTCCGCGTGGGCGCCGGAATTGATCATCGTCGACGAGGCGCAGCGTATCAAGAACTGGAACACCATTGCGGCGAAAGCTCTCAAGCGAATCGACAGTCCCTATGCCGTCGTGCTAACGGGTACGCCTCTCGAGAACAAGCTGGAGGAACTCGTTTCCATCGTTCAGTTCGTCGACCAGCACCGTCTCGGGCCCACGTGGAAGCTGCTGCACGAACATCAGGTCAAGGACGAGGCGGGACGCGTGACGGGATACACGGGCCTCGACAAGATCGGCCAGACCCTGGCGCCGATCATGATACGGCGCCGCAAGTCCGAGGTGTTGCTGCAGTTGCCCGGGCGCACCGACCAGAATCTGCTGGTGCCGATGACCGAGATGCAGATGGCGTATCACATGGAAAACGCGGACATCGTGGCCAAGATCGTCCGGCGCTGGCGTAATACGAGGTTTCTGTCAGATCAAGACCAGCGGCGCCTCACCTGTGCTTTGCAGAACATGCGCATGTCGTGCAACAGCACCTATCTGCTGGACCAGGAAACCGATCATGGCGTGAAGGCCGACGAATTGGTGACGCTGTTCGAGTCGCTTTTCACGCAGCCGGACGAGAAAGTCGTGGTGTTCAGTCAATGGACGCGCACGCATGAGATCGTCATTCGCCGGCTCGAGAAACTCGGCATTGGTTACGTCAGCTTCCATGGCGGCGTGCCGTCGGAAAATCGGCCCGCGCTGGTGCAGCGCTTTCGGGACGATTCGGACTGTCGGGTGTTTCTGTCGACGGACGCAGGCAGCACAGGGCTCAACCTCCAGCACGCGTCGACGCTCGTGAACATGGATCTGCCGTGGAACCCGGCGGTGCTGGAGCAGCGCATCGCGCGCATCTATCGGTTGGGCCAGAAAAAGCCGGTACAAGTCGTCAATTACGTCGCGAAGGGAACGATCGAGGAGGGCATGCTGTCGGTGCTGGCTTTCAAGCGCTCGCTGGCGAAGGGCATCCTCGACGGCGGCGCCAGCGAAATTCTGCTCGGCGGGTCGCGCCTGACCCGTTTCATGAAGGACGTCGAAAATGTCACGGGACGCATGGGGGAGAGCGGGGTCATGGCCGCGGCAGAGGAAGCTGCGAGCGGCGCCGCCGTGTCCGGCATCGTGGCGCGTGACGCGAGCGTCGTGGAAACCGAGCTCGCCGGTGCCGGAGAGCGGCCTCAAGCTTCGGCCGTCGATACAACACAACGAGGCGCGTCCTTCGAGCCGTGGTCAGGGTTGCTGCAGTTCGGCGCGGTGCTGGCGTCGGCGTTGAGTGAGCCAGGCGATGGCGCGGTTGCCGCACACCCATGGGTCGAGCGCGATGCCGTGACGGGCGAGCGAAGTCTCAGGTTGCCGCTGCCATCGGCCGAGACGGCAAGACGGCTGACCGAGATGCTGTCGACGATCTCGGATGCTTTGCTCAACGGCAGCGCAAACCGAAGTCGCTGAACCTGGGAGTTGGGGCAGGCATCTTCGAGGCGGCTTCTTCGGGGCGCATTCGAGTCGTGCCTGGCGGTGAGATTGGGTAAGAGCTAAGCGCAAGCCCGTTCCTCTAGCGCCGCCCTGACCCACCCGAATCCCACGCGCTCTTGCTCGAGCCGCAATCCATGACGAATCCGGTTGTCACGAAGGTCGTCAAAGAGTTCGCGCTCTTGCGCCGTGAGTCGCGGCAGATCGCGTATGACCTGATCGCCTTCGTCTCCCCAGAACGCTTCATGCGCCATCAGTGTCGCGCGGTCCATCAAGAACGAGCCGGCGTGCCTGAATCGGCGGCGCAATTGATCGAGAATGGCAAAGCCGTGCGTGTCGATGTCGCCCCAGTAGTGGAGCGCACAGTCCGTGAGCCATCGCGCCGACTCTAGCGCTTCCCAACCGTAGCCCGCCCCGAAAAGCACGATCGACTGCGGAACGTCGGGAAACGCCAAAAAATTTATCTCGTTTTCGGTAATGAACACCTGGCGGCACGGCAGCGCGAGGCGCGCGAAGCTGTCGGCGTCGAGTGCGATGTCGGGCCGGCCCATGCCGGGCAGAACGGCGAGCCTCTCATCGAGCACGCGAAAGCGAATCCGATGCGGCTTCTCGCGGAACCCGTAGCGAGCAGCGAATTGGGCGGCGCCTGTCCGGCTGCTGTCGATTGCCTCGGACGGCAGCACGAGATCGAGCCATTGGGCGAGGACGCCGCGCCGCGCCTCGATGAATTTCGTGTCGACGTCGGCGATTTCGGCTTGGCGAAGATAGACGCCCGGCTGCGGATGGGCTTGCAGCCAATCGACGACTGCCAGCAGCCGTTCCCAATCGCCGGCGAATTCGAGCGCTTGCAACGGGCGCTGCGCAAGCCACGTGGTGAGCTTCGGCTGGCGGGAGCGTGTGATTTCGAGCAGCCGCTCGAACTGCGCTGCGTCGCGGCGCTTGCCGGCGACAGCGAGCGCATCGTCCAGACTGTCGACCCAAGCTGCTTGTGGCACGCGCTGCAGGCCGAGAATTCGATGATTGATTTCTCGCCATTCGATGCGTACGCGCGGTGTCGCGGCAATCTCCGTGATCCATGCGCGTACCGCATCGAAGCGTTCGGCCAATTCGGACGAGCTCGGGCCTTTTATCGGCAGACGTAGCGGAAATAGCCCCTCGGTGCCGTCCACGAGGCTTCGCAGCCATTCGCCGCGCTCCCACAGGCGTTGGAGGCGGACGCGCAGTTCGGCGGCCGTTGTCCAATTCATTGCTCGAACTCCGCCTTGCGCGCGCGGTACTCCTCGATCGACAGGTTGCGCAGCTTCGACGCGCGTCCGCCTTCGTTCTGAACGAATCCGACGCTCGAAACGAACGGCTCGATGATGTGAATCTTCTGTAGCGGCGTGACGATCAGCAGTTGCAGGTTCAGCTTCTGAAACAATGTGAGACCATACTGCGCCGATTCGTCGGAGCCTCGGCCAAACGCTTCGTCGATGACGACGAAGCGGAACGATCGAGAACGCACGGCGCCCCATTCGAGGCCGAACTGATAGGCGAGGCTCGCGGCAAGGATCGTATAGGCAAGCTTTTCCTTCTGGCCACCCGATTTACCGCCGGAGTCCGAGTAGTGCTCGTATTCGCTGTCGTCTTCGCGCCAACGCTCGCTGGCGGCGAACAGAAACCAGTTGCGCACGTCGGTCACTTTGGCGCGCCATCGCCGGTCCTGCTCGGTCAACCCTTCGCGGCCGCGGAAGCGGTCAATGATCCGTTTGACTTGCAGGAACTTGGCTTCCGAGTATTGGCTATCGTCCGAGCCGGTGAGTTCGCCCTCGGTGCAAGCGCGCAGGTCGCCCTGGAATTCGCGGATCTCGGCGTCGGGGCTGGGCTGACTCTCGAGGACGATGTATCGGCCCGCGTTGTAGTCGATTTGTCGCAACGATTCGTTGATGCGCTCGATGCGTGCCTTGATCGTCTCCCGTTCGCGCGCGAGCTGGGCGTGGAAGTTGGCGATCTCGTTGATCGTATTGACGTTGAGCAGCTCTTTGAAACGCGCCTCGAAGCGCGGCAGATCGTCCGCTTGCAGCCGCGCGAGCATGTCACGGTACTCTGAGCTCGCGTCGAGGCTCGCATCGAAGTCGGCAGTTTCGAGCTTGTAGGCATCCTTGAAGGCCGCCATGGCCTTGACGATTCGTTCGGCAAGGCGGCCGAGCGACTTCGTTTCGTTGTCGATGCGGGTTGTCAATGCCTCGCGCACGTCCCGCTCGCGGTTGTCGCACGACTCGACGGAAAGCTGGTGTTCGCCGAGAATCTCCGCTCGCAGGGCCTCGATTCGCTCTGCAAGTTCGGCATTGACTTGCTCAACGAGCGCGTGCGTCTCGCTGAGCAACGCTTGGGCTGCCTCCCGCTTGGCCAGTATGCCGCCCAGTTCCGAGTCGGTTTCCGAGATCGCCGCTTCACTCCCCTTCAACGCCAATTGCGCCGAGTCCAATTGGGCCGTTAGCTCCGCGAGGGCGTCGCTTGCCGATTCGAGGCGCGCTTTTTCGTCTGCAAGGCGCGCGATTGCAGCGGCGCAACTCGGCCAATCGATTTCTCGAAACTCGACGAACTCGCCGGCACGCGCGAGTGCTTCGAGTTGCTCTCGCACCTTGGCGTGCTCGCTTTGGGCCTCTCCCAGTCGTTGCCCGATCTCGCCGAGCCGAACCTCGAGCGCTCGCCGTTGTGCTTCGAGAGCCGCAATTTTGGCCGTGTTGCTCCAGCCGAGCACGTAGCGGCTGCGATCGTCAAGCGCGTGGCGATCGTCTTTTTCGTGGCGTTCCCCCGGCGCTTTCGCTTGGCCAGCATGCGTGATCGCGCGCGTCTCGCGCCGGAACTGCTCCTGCGTATCGCAGCATGCATAGTCGAAACGGCGGCCGATTTCGCGCTCGAGCCAGCTGTAGAACAGCGAATCGGGCTTGATCGCGAGCTTGTGCGCGAGCGAGTCGCGGTGTAACTCCATGGCCTCGACTACGCGCGCGGCGCGTTCGGCGCGCACGCGAAAGTAGACGAGCCGCCCCCGGAGATGAGTGTGATCGACCCACGCCGCGACGTTCGCATAGTGTTCGTCGGGCACGAGCAGCGACAGGCCGAAGTTGCGTAGTACGCGCTCGGCGGCGCCCTCCCAATCGCGCGCGTCCTTACGCACCTGAATGAGTTCGCCCGCGAACGGCAGGGCATCTTCCTCCAGACCGAGCGCCGAGCATAGGCTCGATCGCATCGCGACTTGTTCCTTCGGGATGTTGTTGCGTCGGGCTTTCAGGCTCGCTATTTCGTCCTCTAGCAGATCACGCCGCGCTTTCCCTTCGCGGAATGCCACGCTCCATTCGGTAATCGCATTTTGCTTTTGCGCTTCGTCGTCGACGAGCGAGCCGCGCTGCTCGGCCAGACGCTGGCGCTGGGAAACGAATGCAGCCTCATCCGTAGCCTCGGTTTCGCCGAGCAACGTAACGATGGCGGCATAGCGTTGCGCGCGTTCGCGGCGCCGCGCACTTTCTCGCTCCTGCTCGCGCATTTCGACATTGAGCTGTGCGATACGATCGCCTCCTTGTTCGGCCACGGCGCGGCGTAAATCGTCCACGCGCTGACGCGCCTGGTCTCGCGCTTCTTCGTGCCGGGCCTTTCGCGAGGTCGCCCGCGCATGATCCTCATCGAGCAATTGAAGGCGGCGCTCGATGAGGCCGAGCTTGAGTCCAGCGAAGTAGGGCTTCAATGCTTCACGGCACGCTCGCCAGCCGTCGAGAGCATGTCCTTGCTCGCTGTGGCGGTCACAGTCGTCTACGAGCGGTGTCAGCAGTTCCACTTGGCGTTTGGCTTTCAGTACCGCCTCGTGTGCGCGATTCAGATCGTCGAAGTGAGTGATCAATGCGTCGACGCGCGGTGCGATCTCGAACGGCTCGAGCATGTGGCTGCGTACGAAGTCGGTGAGATTGCCCACCGATTTCATCGATACCGTTTGATGAAAGAGCTCGAGCGCCTGCTCGCTTTCGATCCCGAAGCGCCGCCGGAACCAGGCACTGTATTTCGGAAACGTGTCCTCGATTTCGGCACCCAATCCTCGCAGCTTTTTGCGCAGTTGTGCGATGTCGGTGCCGAAGCGCGAGAAGTCGGCTGCGATCGAGAGGTTGCGCTCGGCACAGACGAAGAATCGCGCGGGTTGAGCCTGCGTGTCTTTCATCCAGAACACCTGTGCGAGTGTGACCGTGGCATCGTACCCGGCGTTACGAAATACCCCCAAGATCACCGAATAGTTGTTGTGATCTCGCAGACTCACGGGCTTGGCGGTCCCAGTGACCTCGTTGCGCTCCGACTTGTAGTAGCCGAGCACATACGAGCGCAGCGTGCGTTCCTTGCTGTCCGCGCCCGCCGCCTTGTTGTAGGCGATGCGCTGCGCGGGCACGAGGAGCGTGGTGACGGCGTCGACGAGCGTCGACTTGCCGGAACCGATGTCTCCTGTCAGCAGGCCGTTGCGGCCATCGGCCCGCAGCACCCAGACCCGCTCGTCGAAGGTTCCCCAGTTGAAAACTTCGAGCCGCTCGAGGCGAAAGCCCGTCAGGGTGTCGTCGGCGGCAAAATCGAAGCCGAGCGCGCGCGGTTCATTCATCGCGACTCTCCCGTTGGTCCGAAACCGTCGAATCTTGAAGGTGCGCCCGATAGCCCGCGAGCCGGGCGTCGAAATCGAGCAGCCATTGCGCATCGACGAATGCTTTGAGAATACGCCGCACCTCGAATGTCGGTGGCCCGCTCGTGGCCTTCATCCGGCGCAGGAAGCCCAGTTCGACGATCTTGTTCACGTGTGTATCGATCTGATCGACCAGGCGTGCCTCGTTAGTACTCGCGGGAAGGAATACGCGTGCGAGTTCGACGATGTCCTCGCGTGCAAGAACGAGCCGTGTGTCGCCGCCGCCGGCATCCCATTCCGCCAGTTTCTTTCGAAGCAGTGCGAGCAACAGGCTCACGGGGAACGAGAGTGGGCGCCGGACAACGAGCCGGGGTAGCTTGGTCTGGTCCACGCCGGCTTCGGCGTCGTGCTCGGCGCGGCTTTTTACGAAGGCGTAGCCTTCCGCCTCGTCCACGATCAGTTCGAGGCCGAGCACGGCGACGTAGTCGCGCACGTGTGTCTGCAATTCGAGCAGCGCGGTCCAGAGGCGCTCGTTTCCATCGCGATAAACCACGCCCTTGAGCAACGCGATGGCAACCGCCGGCAAATCACCTCGACCAAGCGACGAGGCTTGCTGTTCTTCCGTCATCTCTACCTTGTGAAAATCACGCGCGGCATGGTCGCACGCTTGACGATTACTGTTCCGTTGGCGTCGTTCGCCTGCCATTCGATGGTATCGGAGATGGTCTCGTCGACAGTCGCCCGAAATGATCCCGCTTCGGCGCCCAGTTGCATATAGGCGACGAGCTCGGCGAGCCCATGCGTGAGCGGCTGTGAAGCGGTCAATTCGGCAAGCGTCACTTGCGGCCGATCCTGGAGGCATCGGCGGATGTGGCCTGCGAGGCGCGCGCGATCAGCGACGATCTGCGTGTAGAGTGCAGAGGGATCGAGGTCCGCCTCGCCGGTCTCGAGTGCGACGTTGGTGATGAGAGGGCGCGGCGCCGGCACGTAAAGCGGGCGCTCCATTGGCAGTTCGATATCAGCGGATGCGGTCTCGATCTCCGTGACGGCGCCTGGCGGAGGCGCTTCGCGCAGCGCAAGCGCTTTCGTTTCGATACCACGCAGAATGTCCATGATGCGGCGGTTTTCTAGCCACGCTTGATCGTCGAGGAAGCGTCGAAGCTGCTGCGAGAGCTGAGCAACGGTGCGTTGCGTATGTTCGCCCGCTTCCAGCCAGTCATAGTGAACGCGCCGCATGCGCGCGTCGGGCCGCATTTCCATGATCGCGGGCAACTCGAGCACGCGCTCGAGCCGTTCCGAGAGTTCCTCTTGACGGCGGCTCGACATCAGGAAGTCCCAAAACGCCCGGAAGCTGCTGCCCTGATCCGAATCGGCGATCGCGTCGCGCTCGCCCATGATTTCCTCGATGAGCGCGCCCTTCGATCCTTCCCAGAGCGCGATTCGCTCGCGTACATGCCGGTCCAGCAGCCGAAAATTTTGTTCGACTTCGCGGAAGTCAGTGAGCAATTCGCGCGCCATCTGCATGAATTGCTGAAAGCGATCCTTGAGCGCGGCATCGTCTAGCAGCCGGACGTCACCCGCCTCCACACGAGCGATTTCTTCGTCGATCTGGCCGCGCCGCGCGTGGAGCTCGGCAAGACGCTTTTCCGGATCCGCCTCGCTGCCTTCGCCCATCTGCCGAAGCAGCTCGAAAAGTGTCAGGAGCCGCGATTCCGTGCCGACAAAGCTGCGTTCCGTCAGCGTGCCGAGCCACGCGATCGCTTTCTCCGCAGCGGGGGTTAGGTCGAACTGCGGTTCATCGGAACCTGGGCGATAGAACTTGCGCAACCATCCCTTTTCGGGGCCAGCCCAGTCGTTCAGATATTCGAGCGCGGGCTTCGGGAAAGCGCCTTCGCCGAGCAGTTCGCGCAACCCATAAAGCTCGTCCTCGAGTGCTTCGGCAAGAACAGGGGCCGCCACGACGCGTACGTTTGGTGCGACGAACACTCGATGCAGGAAACTGACCGCGAGCGGCGCATGATCGGAGCGTAACAGGCGCCAGGCGGGGTGCCGCGTGCGCAGCGCATCGAGGGTAGGGTAGTCGAGGGGCATCGGTACAAGATGATGGGTGCGGCACCCATGGGAAGATCGCCGACTGTGGCTCGAAAAGCCATTATCCTACCAGGGCTTCCGCATGAAGACGTGCGTCAGAAAGGCCGAGGATGGCGTCGCGCATGACGGTGTCCCAAGCCGCGAGGTTACGGATGTTCTTCAAGCTGAGCTTTTTCGGCTGGCGGTTCTGAGCCAGCGGGCAAGATTGAGCGTGATCTTGCGTAGGCTGGCCATGTTACGGGTGGCCAGCAGTTCCAGAATCGCCGTAATTTCGTTGCTCTCATCGGCTGTACTCACCTGCCCAAGACTGAGGCCATTGTTCGAGCACCAGGCCGATATTGGCCGCATGGGAGCCTTGCTCGGCGGAGAGCGCGTCGAGGAGCGGCTGCGCGTAATAGACGTTGGCGACGCTCAGGCCGCCCGCGCAAGCGAACAGCGCGACCGCGCCGCGCGGCAGCGTCGCAGACGCCGCCGGGGAATCGATCGTGCGAATCGAAGAGGCGGCAGACGCCGCTCGGGGAGCTTACATGCAGGCGTTCCGTTTTTGTGGTTGCAAAATGAAACTATTTAGTAGGGTGAATCTGATAGTTTTAAAATGAAACTAGGTGATGCAAGATGTTGGTGCAAGGCTCGATGCGGAGGCGGGATCGTGAACGCGGCGAACGGCGCGTCAGCAGGAAAGCGGGTTCGAAGCCGTGAGTCTTCCAAGTCGTCCCGTGCGTATCGCACGCCGCGCAACCCGCAACCCGCAACCCGCAACCCGCAACCCGCAACCCGCAACCCGCAACCCGCAACCCGCAACCCGCAACCCCGCGTGCCGCCGAATGCCGCCGCGCGACGGCGAGCGTGGGCGGGCCGATCCGGTCTATGCTACGGAGCCGATGTCGGCCGCGGCCGGCCGTCCCGCGAACGATCAACGAACCCGTCAAGGAGAATTGAAATGAACGCGTCCCACCCGAAACCGTGAGAGCAGAGGAAGTGGGTGGATCCTCACGGGCCAACGGCATCGAAGTGCCCAAGTGGAAAATGCACGCATTTCCCGGCAACCGGAGGATCCACGATGAACAGTATGGCAGTGGGCGTAGATATCGCCAAGAACGTGTTCCAGGTGCATTACGTCGATCAGGGCAGCGGAGAGATCGTCAACAAGCCGATCAAGCGGGCGAAGTTTCTGGAGCACTTCGCGAACCGTGCGCGGTGCCTGATTGGGATGGAGGCGTGCGGCGGCGCACACCACTGGGCGCGGGAACTGACGCGGCTGGGTCATGAGGTCAGGCTGATGCCAGCGGAGTTCGTGAAGGCATTCAACATCCGCAACAAGAATGATGCGGCGGATGCGCGGGCGATCTGGCTGGCGGTGCAGCAGCCGGGCAAGCCGGTGGCGGTGAAGACGGAAATGCAGCAGGCGATGCTGGCGCTGCACCGGATGCGCGAGCAGTTGGTGAAGTTCCGCACGATGCAGAGCAACGGACTGCGCGGGTTACTGACGGAATACGGCGAGGTGATGAGCCGGGGGCGAGCGAAACTGGACAAGGCCATCCCGGCGGCACTTGACCGGCTCGCGGAGCGCCTGCCGGCGGCGCTGATCGATACGTTGCGGGAGCAGTGGAGCGGGTTGGCGAGGCTGGACGGGCAGATCGCCGAGATCGAACGCCGGATGCGTGAATGGAAGAAGGAGGATGAAGCGGTTGCGGCGATCAGCGAGATTCCCGGCGTGGGGCTGCTGACGGCAACAGCGGCGGTGGCGATGATGGGCGATCCGAAGGCATTCAGTTCGGGGCGCGAGTTTGCGGCGTGGGCCGGCCTGGTACCGAAGCAGACCGGCGCGGGCGGCAAGGTGAACCTGCACGGGATCAGCCGGCGCGGCGACACCTATCTGCGAACACTGCTGATTCACGGCGCGCGAAGCGTGTTGAGTCATGCGAAGGAGCCCGGCCCGTGGGTCGAGCAGATGAAGAAACGGCGGCCAGCGAATGTGGTGATCATGGCGCTGGCCAACAAGATGGCGCGGACGATCTGGGCGGTGCTCGCTCATGACCGGCCGTACCGGAAGGACTACGTGAGCGTGAAGCCAGCTTGAGTGGCTCACGCAAGAGTAGAAAGATCAACGCTTAACACAGGGTGAACGTCGAAAGGTTGCGCAGCAATCGAGTGTGATGACAAATCAGGTAGGACCGGGACTCGCTAAACCTGCATGGCTTGAAGAGCTCCGAATGCTCGCCAGGAGAATGAGGTGCGAGTCAGCGTATTTCATAGGGGCCCGCAGCGGCAGGACCGGCTGCAACAAGGCCGGATATAGAGCTGCAGCCCATCCTGTCCGTTAAAACACACGAAAACTGTTGCAAACGGGACGCGTTCATATAGAAGCCATGGCACTTTCGATGTACGACGTCTCGATTCCCGCGCTGATTCGCGGCTTGAACAACCTGTCGGCCGTGCTCGACAAGGGCGATGCGCACGCGCGCTCGCAGGGCATCGATCCGGCCGAACTGGTTCGCGCGCGGCTTCGCGACGACATGTACTCGCTCGACGCGCAGGTCCAGCGGGCGAGCGATACCGCGAAGGGGTGCGGCGCGCGGCTCGCGGGCATTGCGGTGCCGTCGTTCGCCGATACGGAAACGACGTTCGCCGAGCTGCGCGCGCGCGTGGGCAAGACGATCGATTTCCTGAAGACGATCCAGCCGGTGCAGCTCGACGGCAGCGAAACGCGCACGATCGAGCTGCCGCTGCGGGACGGCGTGATGACGTTCGACGGCAAGTCGTACCTGCTCGGCTTTGCGCTGCCGAATTTCTATTTTCATACGACGACCGCGTACGACATCCTGCGGTACAAGGGCGTGCCGCTCGGCAAGATGGATTATCTCGGCGGGCGCTGACGCGCGGCCGGCGCGGACGCCGTTGTCGGTGTGGCGTCCGCGGGCGGTGATTCGAGGCAATTGGGGGCGATTCAGGGGCGGTTCGGTGACCCGGCGACTCACCGGTCGGGAATGCGCGCGATGCCGGAACAAGGAAAAACATGCCTGGGCAGAGTCTGGAGGGCGCTAGGCCCGTGATCGTCGACGATGAGGCGACGGGCATGGCGTCGGCGTATCCGGCCCGAAAGATGGGGGTGACCGAGCCGATCGCGAAGCGCGTATGTATGACGAAGCGTCGGCTGTCGGATTACGTCGCACGAAACGAGCCGGGGCGCCGGCGAGGCGCAAGAGGCGGATAGCAGAAAGCAGAAAGCAGAAAGCAGAAAGCAGAAAGCAGAAAGCAGAAAGCAGAAAGCAGAAAGCAATGACGAGCGATAGCGACCGCTAGTCTTTGCAAGCCGAACGAAGCCGAACGGACGAAAAGCCGTCCTCGACAGCCGCCCGCCGACGGCCATGCCGCGAGCGGCCGGCGTCTCGCCGGCCGAATCCGCTCCCGCCGCGCGTTCGGCTGCGCCTAGAACCTCACCCCGGTCGCGCACCCGCCCGCAAACCCGCCATTGCCGCCAACGCCGCCACACATCGCGCCGCAGCCCGACGACAGTCCGGCGGCGACGAGCGAAGCGGCAAAAACGAGGGCGCGAACACCGCGCCGAGTGGCGATCGACATTGCTTCGTTACCCTGAGCGAGCGCGGAGCGGCAAGCGCCGTGCGGTTGGAGAGGCCGGAGCAAGAATAGCGCCTTCTCTCGCGTCCGAGTCCGGATATCGAGCATTTGCTCGGACGGGCTGGACCTCGGCGCGCCGCCTGCTAAAATCCGCATGCCGCATTGTCATGAAATCCCGATGAAACTGCTTGACGCTCTAGTCGAACAACGTATTGCCGCTGCCGCCGCGCGGGGGGCGTTCGACGATTTGCCGGGCGCCGGCGCGCCGATGGAACTGGACGACGATCTGCTCGTCCCGGAGGAAGTGCGCGTCGCGAATCGGATCCTGAAGAACGCGGGCTTCGCGCCGCCCGCGGTCGAGCAACTGCGGGCGCTGCGCAACCTGCAGGACGAACTGCGCGCGGTCAGCGACCGCGCGACGCGTTGCCGTCTGCAGGCGAAGATGCTCGCCCTCGACATGGCGCTGGAGTCGCTGCGCGGCGGCCCGATGGTCGTGCCGCGCGAATACTGCCGCCGCATCGCCGAGCGTCTGTCCGAGCGCGTGCTCGGCGACGCGCAGGGCGAAGCGGGGCCGATGTGAGGCCCGCCGACGCGCCAGCAGCCGGCGTTGCACCCGACGAACCGCAATCGCCGCTCGCGTCCGCCGGCGCCGAGCGCGATCGCCGCTACATGCGCCTGGCGCTCGAAGCCGCCGAGCAAGCGCGCGCGGCGGGCGAAGTGCCGGTCGGCGCGGTGATCGTGCGCGGCGACGAGGTGATCGCCCGCGGCTTCAACCACCCGATCGGCGGCCACGATCCGTCCGCCCACGCCGAGATGGCCGCGCTGCGCGCCGCCGCGCGCGCGCTGCGCAATTACCGGATGCCGGGCTGCGAACTGTACGTGACGCTCGAGCCGTGCCTGATGTGCTCGGGCGCGATCATGCACGCGCGGATCGCGCGCGTCGTGTTCGGTGCGACCGATCCGAAGACGGGCGCGTGCGGCAGCGTCGTCGACGCGTTCGCCGATGCGCGCCTGAACCATCACACGACGGTCGAAGGCGGCGTGCTCGCCGACGAATGCGGCGTGGCGCTCAAATCGTTTTTCGCGGAGCGGCGGCAGGCGATCCGCGAGGCTCGCCGCGCGCAGCAGGCGCCCGATGCGCCGCCGCGCGACGAATGAACCGAGCGGCGCGGGGCGCCTCTAAATACGTCTGATCGATTCTTCCCAGCGAATTCATGATTTCCACGTCCCGCACGCCGCGCACCATCCGCCTGCTCGCTCCTTCCGGTTATCCGCACGACCCCGCCGCCATCGACCGCGCGCTCGAACGCCTGAGCGTCGAGCAGCATCGCGTCGAGAACGTCGACGCAACGCAACGCCGCTATCAGCGCTTCGCCGGCACCGACGGCGAGCGCGCGGGCGATCTGAACCGGCTCGCCGACGCGTCGCTGCCGCTGCCCGACATCGGCCTCGCGGTGCGCGGCGGCTACGGCGCCGCGCGAATCCTGCACGGGCTCGATTACCGGGGGCTCGAAAGCCGGCTGCGCGACAGGCCGATCGCGCTCGTCGGCCACAGCGACTTCACCGCCATCCAGCTCGCGCTCTACGCGAAGGCGCGCGTGAAGACGTTCGGCGGGCCGATGCTGTCCGCCGATTTCGGTGCGGAGGCGCCGAGCGAGTTCACGCTCGCGCATTTCTGGCAGACGCTCACGCAGCCATCGACGACGATCGTCTCCGATGTGCCGCAGACGCAAGTCGTCAACGCGTCGGGCACGCTGTGGGGCGGCAATCTGGCGATCGTCTCGTCGCTTGCCGGCACGCCGTACATGCCGCAGATCGAAGGCGGGATCCTGTTCGTCGAGGACGTCAACGAGCAGCCGTTTCGGATCGAGCGGATGATCTACCAGCTTCATCTCGCGGGCATCCTCGCGCGCCAGCAGGCGCTCGTGCTCGGCCAGTTCACGGGCGCGCGCCCGTTCGAGTACGACAACGGCTATGACATGCAGACGATGATCGACCAGGTGCGCGGCGTGATCGGCATTCCGGTCGTCACGGGGCTGCAGTTCGGCCACGTGCCCGATCTGCTGACGCTGCCGTTCGGCGCGCGCGCGGAACTCGTCGCGAACGAGCACGGCTTCAGGCTCACGATGTCGGATTATCCGTGCCTCGCGGCGTGAGCGCCGTGCGCATGCGGATGCGAAACGAAAAGGCGGGCGCCCGCCTTTTTTTGTGCGTTATTGCGCAACTAACGATCCAGCGTTGCGATACATCCGAACTGCCTTGACGTACCAGTCAGAGGCGAAATTGTTGACAAAAAATATAGATCGCTTGTGTCGATAGTCTCGGCTGCATGCGGAAAGGGCCGCATGCGATGCGCCATGGAAGGGCGCTGGTACCGATATCGGGCCAGCCATATCGCCAAGATTGTGCAAAATCACGAAACAAAATTGTTGACAATATTTATGTCCAACCTAGGATGCTGTCCGTAACGAGATGCGAACCATGACGAAGAAAGATGCCGCTCCGACGGGCGCGAGCCCCGAGTCGATCGCCGAACGGATTCGCACTGCGATCCTCGAGCATCGGCTCGCGCCCGGCACGAAGCTGACGGAAGCGCAGTTATGCGAAGTGTTCGGCGCGAAGCGCGGCCCGATCCGGCAGGCGCTCGCGCTCCTCGCGACCGATCGGCTCGTCGATCTGGAGCCGAATCGCGGCGCGTTCGTCGCGAGTCCGACGCTGCAGGACGTGCACGAGGTGTTCGAGATGCGGCGAATCGTCGAGCTCGCGGTGATGGAGCGGCTCGCGACGGGACCGGGCGCGAAGCGCCTGAAGGGCGTCGCGGCGATGATCGACAAGGAGCGCAGCGCATTCGAGCGGCGCGATTTCCCCGCGTGGATTCGCCTGTCCGGCGAGTTCCATACCGAGCTCGCGGCGCTGACCGGCAACACGCTGCTGCGCGATTGCCTGGACGGGCTCGTCGCGCGGTCGACGCTGATGTCGGCGTTGTATGAATCGCACGGGCGCAGCCCGTGCTCGTTCGACGACCATGCGCAGATCCTCGCGGCGCTCGAAGCCGGCGACGCGAAGCGCGCGGCGCAACTGATGGCGCACCATCTGCAGCATGTCGAACTGAAGATGCTCGATCGGCCGGCGCAAGGCACGGTCGATCTGCGCGAGGTGTTCGGCAATCCGGGCTGACGGCCCGGCCGCCGTCCGCTCCAAGCACTCACTGAACTGACGGAATGCCGGGAGGTCGCGCACGCGGTCGCCCGCCAGGGCGGCGCCGGGCGACCACGCTCGGGCCGCGTTTCGATGACGATCGCGCGGCTCGCCCGCGGCAGGCAAGGAGATGTCATGGCTCAGTTCAGTGTGGCGCAGCAAAGCGCCTCGTATCGGCCGAACGAAGATCGCCCCGGCGACGACCCGGACGGCGGCGCGGCGGTGCCCGCCGGCTACAGCGAACGTCTGTACAACGAAGATCTCGCGCCGCTCGCGAACCAGAACTGGGGCGCATACAACATCTTCGCATTCTGGATGTCCGACGTGCACAGCGTCGGCGGATACGTATTCGCGGGCAGCCTGTTCGCGCTCGGCCTGACGAGCTGGCAGGTGCTGGTCGCGCTGATCATCGGCATTTCCCTCGTCAACGTGCTGTGCAATCTGATCGCGAAGCCGAGCCAGCAGCTCGGCGTGCCGTATCCGGTCGCGTGCCGCGCGACGTTCGGCGTGCTCGGCGCGAACGTGCCTGCCGTGATCCGCGGGCTCATCGCGATCGCATGGTACGGAATTCAGACTTATCTCGCGTCGAGCGCGCTCGTGATCGTCGTGCTCAAGTTCTTCCCGCAATGGATGCCGTATGCGGATGTGCATCGCTACGGCTTCCTCGGACTCTCGGCGCTTGGCTGGGCGGGCTTCATGCTGCTCTGGGTGCTGCAGGCGTTCGTGTTCTGGAACGGGATGGAGACGATCAAGAAGTTCATCGACTTCGCGGGCCCGGCCGTCTACGTCGTGATGTTCATCCTCGCGGGCTACATGGTGTGGCGCGCGGGCTGGCGCAACATCGGCCTCACTCTCGGCGGCGTCAAGTATCACGGCGCCGAAGTGATTCCGGTGATGGTGACGGCGATCTCGCTCGTCGTGTCGTACTTTTCCGGGCCGATGCTCAACTTCGGCGACTTCTCCCGCTACTGCGGGCGCTATGCAGGCGTGAAGCGCGGCAATTTCTGGGGGCTGCCCGTCAACTTTCTCGCGTTCTCGCTCGTCACCGTGATCACGACGGCCGCGACGCTGCCGGTGTTCGGACAACTGATCACCGATCCCGTCGAGACGGTCGGCCGCATCGACCATCCGACCGCGGTGATCCTCGGTGCGCTGACCTTCATGATCGCGACGATCGGCATCAACATCGTCGCGAACTTCGTGTCGCCCGCGTTCGATTTCTCGAACGTCGCGCCGCGCCTCATCAGCTGGCGCGCGGGCGGGATGTTCGCCGCGGTCGCGTCGGTGTTCATCACGCCGTGGAATCTCTTCAACAATCCCGCCGTGATCCATTACACGCTCGACGTGCTCGGCAGCTTCATCGGGCCGCTGTACGGCGTGCTGATCGTCGATTTCTACCTTGTGAAGCGCGGCGCGCTCGAGCGTGACGATCTGTACACGATGTCGACGGACGGCGCGTACTGGTATCGCGGCGGCGTGAACCGGCGCGCGATCGCGGCGCTCTTGCCCGCGGCCGCGATCGCTGTCGCATGCGTGATGGTGCCGGCGCTGTCCGGGCTCGCGAACTTCTCGTGGTTCATCGGCGCGGCGCTCGGCGGCGTGTTCTATCGCGCATTCGCAAAAGCATGACGGAGTCCGTATGAAGATCAAGCTCATCAATCCGAACACGACGCAGCGGATGACCGACGCGATGGGCCGCTGCGCGCGCGAGGTCGCGGCGGCGGGCACGGCGATCGTCGCCGTGAGCCCGACGATGGGGCCGCCCTCGATCGAAGGCTATTACGACGAGGCGCTCGCGACGCCGGGCCTGCTCGCCGAAATCGCGGCGGGCGAGCGCGACGGCTTCGACGGCTACGTGATCGCGTGCTTCGGCGATCCGGGGCTGTACGCGGCGCGCGAGCTCGCGCGGGGACCGGTGATCGGCATCGCGGAGGCGGCGATGCATGCGGCGAGCGTGCTCGCGCCGGGCTTCGCCGTCGTGACGACGCTCGCGCGCACCTGCGGGATGGCGTGGCATCTCGCCGAGCGCTACGGGATGAAGCGCTTTTGCCGCAACGTGCGCGCGACCGACGTCGCGGTGCTCGATCTCGACAAGCCCGGCTCGGCCGCGCGCCGCGTGATCGTCGACGAATGCCGGCGCGCGCTCGACGAGGACGGCGCGGACGCGATCGTGCTCGGCTGTGCGGGGATGGCGGAGTTCGCGCACGAGATCGAGGCGGCGATCGGCGCGCCGGTGGTCGAGGGGGTGACGGCCGCCGTCAAATGGGCGGAGGCGCTGATTGCGCTCAAGCTCTCGACCGCGAAGCGTGGCGACTTCGCGCGGCCGCTCGCGAAACGCTACGACGGCGAGTTCGCGCGCTTCAGCCCGGGCGGCGCGCTCGCGCCCGCGCATGCCGCGTCTGCGTCTGCAGGCGCCGCGACGCCCGCCGCGTCGGGGTCCACCGCGGCGGCCTCCGACGTTTTTCCGCAACCGCACATACATTCCGTCTGACATGCACTATCCGTGTGCCCGTATGGGCGGTCCCGGGCGTTTTCGCTACACTGGGCCATCCTTCGCACCGGCCGAGCAGCGCCAGTTTCCAGGCGCGGCGCGGCCGGCGCGAACCTGCTGACGGGGCATCACTTCGCATCCAATCATGGCATTCGATCCCAACTATCCACGCGATCTGATCGGCTACGGCCGATATCCGGTGCAGGCGAACTGGCCGGGCCGCGCGCGCGTCGCGGTGCAGTTCGTGCTCAACTACGAGGAAGGCGGCGAAAACTGCGTGCTGCACGGCGATCCCGCATCCGAGCAGTTCCTGTCCGAGATCGTCGGCGCGGCCGCGTATCCGGCGCGCCACATGAGCATGGAGTCGATCTACGAATACGGCTCGCGCGCGGGCGTATGGCGCATCCTGCGCGAGTTCGAGAAGCGCAGGCTGCCGCTCACCGTGTTCGGGGTCGGCATGGCGATCGAGCGGCATCCGGAGCTCGCGCGCGCGTTCGTCGAACTCGGCCACGAGATCGCCTGCCACGGCTGGCGCTGGGTCCATTATCAGGACATGACGGCCGAGCGCGAGGCCGAGCACATGAAGCTCGGGATGGAAGCGATCGAGCGCGTGACGGGCGTGCGCCCGCTCGGCTGGTATACGGGCCGCGACAGCCCGAACACGCACCGGCTCGTCGCCGAATACGGCGGCTTCCTGTACGACTCCGATTACTACGGCGACGACCTGCCGTTCTGGATGGACGTCGAGGTGTCGGGCGGCGCGACGGCGCCGCAACTGATCGTCCCGTACACGCTCGACACGAACGACATGCGCTTCGCGACGCCGCAGGGCTTCAATACCGCCGATCATTTCTTCCACTATCTGCGCGACGCGTTCGACGTGCTGTACGACGAGGGCGACGAAGCGCCGAAGATGATGTCGATCGGCATGCACTGCCGGCTGCTCGGCCGCCCCGGCCGTTTCCGCGCGCTGCAGCGCTTTCTCGATCACGTCGAGCGGCACGATCGCGTGTGGGTGACGCGTCGCGTCGACATCGCGCGGCACTGGCGCGAGCATCATCCGTATCAGCCCGCTCGACACGAGGGGGACGCATGATAAAGGCGATGCGCTACATGCTCGGTCAATTGAATGCGATGTCGACGGATGCGTTCGTCGCGGCGCTGTCCGGCATCTTCGAGCATTCGCCGTGGGTCGCCGAGGCGGCCGCGCAGGCGCGCCCGTTCGACAGCATCGACACGCTGCATCGGACGATGAGGCGCGCGGTCGAGACCGCGGGCGATGCGCGGCAGCTCGCGCTCGTCAACGCGCACCCGGAGCTCGCCGGCAAGGCGGCGGTGCACGGCGAACTGACCGCCGAATCGACGCGCGAGCAGAGCGGCGCGGGCCTCGATTGCTGCACGCAGGAGGAGTTCGACAAGCTGCAGCGGCTGAACCGCGCGTATCGCGAGAAGTTCGGCTTTCCGTTCATCCTCGCGGTGCGCGGCTACGACCGGCACGGGATCATCGCGAACTTCGAGGCGCGCATCGATCATTCGCGCGACGAGGAATTGCGCGCGAGCCTTGAGCAGATCTATCGGATCGCGCGCTTCAGGCTTGACGATCTGATCGACGCGTGAGCGTCGGCTGAACGCTGCGGCCGGCGCGGCGCGGGGCGATGCCGCCACGCGCGGCGAAGCGGCTTTCGGCGAAGCAAAAACGAATCAGGCGATGCGCGGCGCGGCACGTTCGCCGCGACGACATCCGCCGCGGTGCGCACGGCGCGCCGCGTTTCCCGCTGCGCACGCACGCGACGACGTGCGGCGACGGCTTTCCACTCATCCGCATCACGCATCACGACAAGGACAATACGATGGCTCTTCCGCTTTCCGATCCGAACGCGCCCGAGTTCACGCGGCGCTACGTGAATCTGGCCGATCCGCGTCTCGGCGCGCAGGCGCTCGAGGCGAGCGACGATTTCTTCGCGCCGAAGGAGCGCATGCTGAATCCGGAGCCGGCCGTCTTCATTCCGGGCAAGTACGACGATCACGGCAAATGGATGGACGGCTGGGAGACGCGCCGCAAGCGTACGACGGGCTACGACTGGTGCATCGTGAAGCTCGCGCGTCCCGGCGTGATCAAGGGCTTCGACATCGACACGAGCCACTTCACCGGCAATTTCCCGCCCGCCGCGTCGATCGAAGCCGCGCACGTTTCCGAAGGCGCGCCGAACGAAGCGACGAAGTGGGTCGACGTCGTGCCGTCGACGACGCTGCAGGGCAACAGCCATCACTACGTCGAAGCGCACGACGCGAACGCGTACACGCATCTGCGCGTGAACATCTATCCGGACGGCGGCATCGCGCGGCTGCGCGTGTACGGCCAGCCGCAGCTCGATTGGGCGGGCGCGAGCAAGTCCGAGCGGTTCGATCTCGCGGCGATGGAGAACGGCGGCTATGTCGTCGCGGCGAACAACCAGCACTTCGGCCTCGCGTCGAGCCTGCTCTTGCCGGGCCGCGGCGTGAACATGGGCGACGGCTGGGAGACGCGCCGTCGCCGCGAGCCGGGCAACGACTGGGCGATCATCGCGCTCGCGCAGCCGGGCGTGATCCGCAAGATCGAAATCGACACCGCGCACTTCAAGGGCAATTATCCGGATCGCTGCTCGATCCAGGCCGCATACGTGACGGGCGGCACCGACAGCTCGCTCGTCACGCAGGCGATGTTCTGGCCGGTGCTGCTCGGCGAGCAGAAACTGCAGATGGACAAGCAGCACTATTTCGAAACGGAGCTCGCCGCGCTCGGGCCCGTCACGCACGTGCGCCTGAACATCGTTCCGGACGGCGGCGTGTCGCGCCTGCGCGTGTGGGGCACGCTCGACCAATGAAGACGCTCGCGATCGAACCGTTGACCCGCGCCGCATTCGCGCCGTTCGGCGACGTCATCGAGACGGACGGCGCGAAGCAGATCCCGATCAACCTCGGCACGACGATGCGCTTTCACGATCTCGCGCACGTCGACGTGGCCGACGAAGGCGGGCGGCCGCTCGTGAACCTGTTTCGCGGACAGCCGCGCACGCTGCCGTTCGAGGTGACGATGCTTGAGCGGCATCCGCTCGGCAGCCAGGCGTTCGTGCCGCTCGCCGACGCGCCGTATCTCGTCGTCGTCGCGCCCGCGGGCGAGCTCGATCCGGCGAAGATCCGCGCGTTCGTCACGCGCGGCTGGCAAGGCGTCAACTACGCGAAGGGCGTCTGGCACCATCCGCTCATCGCGCTTCAGGGCGTCAGCGATTTCATCGTCGTCGATCGCGGCGGCGACGGGCTCAACCTGAACGAGCAGCGGCTGCCAGAGTCGCTGTGGCTGACGGAGGATGCGTTGCGCTTGGTGTCGGCTTGAGGCTGCGCGTCGCGATGCGTGGCGCGGTGTCGTCGATGCGGTGCGATGCGCGGTACGTTACGCGCGCTCAACGGTAAGGATGCGAAGTCGTGCATGACCCAAGCGGGTCGCGATCGTGCGGAAACGGTGCGAGCTTGTCGGACGGTTCGCACTGAACGATCGGAGCACGGTCGTTTCGACATCGCGCCGCATCGACGCGGTTCCGGCTCGAGAAGAGGGATGCCCGCCAAAAAAAACAGGCTCGCAACGCGAGCCTGAAAAGCATGGCGATCGTTGGTCCGAACCGCCGAATCGCCGAATCGCCGAACCGCCGAACCGCCGAACCGCCGAACCGCCGAACCGCCGAACCGCCGAACCGCCGAACCGCCGAACCGCCGAACCGCCGATCCAACGATCCGTCAGTCCACCGGGTTGCCGGCCCGCCGGTCCGTCCGACATCTTCACACATCTATTTCGTCGCGCCGCGCTCGAACCACGCGGCGATCCGCATGCGCTCGCCGTCGGTCATGTGCGTGACATTGCCGATCGGCATCGCCTTCAGTTGCACCGCCTGCTGATAGATCCGCGGCGCGTTTTGCGCGATCTCGTCGGACGTGTCGAACATCACGCCGGCGGGCGCGCTGCCCATCAGCGTCGGCTTTGCCGAGTGGCACGCGACGCAGCGCTGCTGCAGGATCGGCGCGATGTCCTTGATCGCCACCTTCGGCGCGTTCGCGGCCTGCGCCTCGGGCGCGATCGGCTTCGGCATCGTCGCGACGAGCGCGACCAGCATCAGCGCGACGCCGCCGAGCGGCAGAAACCAGAGCTGCTGGCCGCGATGGCGCATCACGAAGAACTGACGAATCAGCGCGCCCGCGAGCATGATGATGACGAGCACGATCCAGTTGTACTGGTTCGCATACGTCATCGCGTAGTGGTTTGACAGCATCGCGAACACGACGGGCAGCGTGAAATACGTGTTGTGCACCGAGCGCTGCTTGCCGCGCTTGCCGTAGATCGGATCGGGCGTTTCGCCCTTGAGCAGCTTGTCGACCATCTTGCGCTGGCCGGGGATGATCACGAAGAACACGTTGGCCGTCATGATCGTCGCGAGCATCGCGCCGACGATCAGATACGCGGCGCGGCCCGAGAACACGTGGCACGCGAGATACGCGGCGGCGACCACGTAGACGCCGACGAACACGCCGAGCAGCTTGTCGCGGTTGCCGAGCAGGCGGCACGCGGAGTCGTAGACGATCCAGCCTGCGAGCAGGAAGCCGAGCGCGGCCGAGACCGCGACGACGGGGCCCATGTCGAGCACGTTCCTGTCGATCAGATACGTGTTCGGTGCGAGCAGGTACAGCACGAAGAAAAGGCCGAAGCCGGACATCCACGTGGTGTAAGACGGCCACTTCGACCAGTGCAGGTCTTCCGGCATCTCGGGCGGCGCGACGAGATATTTCTGCATGTTGTAGAAGCCGCCGCCGTGCACGTGCCACAGCTCGCCGAACACGCCGCGCGCCTTCGGCTGCGCGTCCTTCGGCGGCTTCAGGCTGTTGTCGAGCGCGACGAAGTAGAACGACTCGCCGATCCATGCGATCGCGGCGACGACGTGCAGCCAGCGGATCGCGAGATTCAGCCAGTCGGTGATGAAGCCTTCCATGAAACGTCTCCTGAGTCGATCGTTGTCGTATGTGGGCAGCGATACGTGGTCAGCTGCCGCGATAGGTGCTGTACGACCACGGCGACACGAGAAGCGGCACGTGATAGTGCGCGGCGGGATCGGCAATGCCGAAGCGCAGCACGACGAGATCGACGAAGCGCGGCTCGGGCAGCGCGACGCCCTGCGCGGCGAAGTAGTCGCCCGCGTGGAACACGAGTTCGTAGGTGCCGGCCGTGAGCGCCTCGCCTTCGAGGAGCGGCGCGTCGCACCGGCCGTCGTCATTGGTGAGCACGGTTTTCAGCAGGCGGTATCCGTCGGCCGAAAGCGCATGGAGTTCGATCTTGATCGCGGCGCCCGGACGGCCGTGCGCGGTGTCGAGTACGTGGGTAGTGAGCTTTCCCATTCGCAATGTCCTTGTGTAGTTGCGAGGATCGGCGGCGGCTCGATCCGATGATGCTGTGGCGGATCGAGGCTCCACGTCAGCGGCTACATACCCGTCGGCGGATCGCAGCGAGCGCCGTGCAGCCATTGTAAAAAGGTTCGGACAGGAAACCGTGAGCGATAACGAAGATAATGCGCGCCGCATGACGGCGCGCCCAAGCGCGTCCATGCGCGTCGGAGCGCGTGCGCGCGCGGGCCGCGCCGGCGGACGGCGCTCGGGCGATGCGGCGCGTCTTTGCGTTGTCCCGTGATCGAAAGTAGCCGAACATATTGGCTGCGTGAAGACGGATATGCGCGCGGCCCGCTTGCGCCGCGCGCCGCGTTGCGCGATGCTCGGCCGGTGCGCAGACGCCCGGCGGTCCGACGACGATCGCGGCCGGCCGCGCACCCCGAAGACGGCGGGTACGCCGGGTAACCGGGCCAGGGCGTTCGAACGGACGCGGCGGCGCGGTGCGTGCCGCGCGTCGCGTTCGAGCAGGACGCACCGCCTCGACGGCGGAACGATACGGAGATCGAACGACGATGGAACGACACCCGAGCGCGCGCGACGGCGCGCAATCCCTTACCCCGACCCGTCCGAAGACGCTGCTCGTCAAGCACGCCGACGTGCTCGTGACGATGGACGGCGCGCGCCGCGAGCTGCGCGACGCGGGCCTTTACGTCGAAGACAACCGGATCGTCGCGCTCGGGCCGAGCGCCGAGCTGCCCGCGCACGCGGACGAGGTGCTCGACCTGCGCGGCCATCTCGTGATCCCGGGGCTCGTCAACACGCATCACCACATGTACCAGAGCCTCACGCGCGCGATTCCCGCTGCGCAGAACGCCGAGCTGTTCGGCTGGCTCACGAGCCTGTATCGGATCTGGGCGCACCTGACGCCGGAGATGATCGAGGTGTCGACGCTGACCGCGATGGCCGAGCTGCTGCTGTCCGGCTGCACGACGTCGAGCGATCATCTGTACATCTATCCGAACGGCAGCCGGCTCGACGACAGCATCGCGGCCGCGCGGCGCATCGGCATGCGCTTTCACGCGAGCCGCGGCAGCATGAGCGTCGGCCAGCGCGACGGCGGGCTGCCGCCCGACTCGGTCGTCGAGCGGGAGCCGGACATCCTGCGCGACACGCAGCGCGTCATCGAGGCCTATCACGACGACGGCCGCTACGCGATGCTGCGCGTCGTCGTTGCGCCGTGCTCGCCGTTCTCGGTGAGCCGCGGGCTGATGCGCGATGCGGCGGCGCTCGCGCGCGAGTATGGCGTGTCGCTGCACACGCACCTCGCGGAGAACGTCAACGACGTCGCGTACAGCCGCGAGAAGTTCGGAATGACGCCCGCCGAATACGCGGAGGATCTCGGCTGGGTCGGGCGCGACGTGTGGCACGCGCACTGCGTGCAGCTCGACGCGCCGGGCATCGCGCTCTTCGCGCGCACCGGCACGGGCGTCGCGCATTGCCCGTGCTCGAACATGCGGCTCGCGTCCGGCATCGCGCCCGTGCGGCGGATGCGCGTCGCGGGCGTGCCGGTCGGGCTCGGCGTCGACGGCTCCGCGTCGAACGACGGCGCGCAGATGGTCGCCGAGGTGAGGCAGGCGCTGTTGCTGCAGCGCGTCGGCTTCGGGCCCGATGCGATGACGGCGCGCGATGCGCTCGAGATCGCGACGCTGGGCGGCGCGCGCGTGCTGAACCGCGACGACATCGGCGCGCTCGCGCCCGGCATGGCGGCGGATTTCGTCGCGTTCGACTTGCGCGCGCCGCAGTTTGCGGGCGCGTTGCACGATCCCGTCGCGGCGCTCGTGTTCTGCGCGCCGTCGCAGGCGGCGTACAGCGTTGTCAACGGGCGCGTCGTCGTGCGGGAAGGACGCTTGACGACGCTCGAGATCGAGCCGCTCGTCGCGCGGCACAACGCGCTTGCTCGCACGCTCCATGAAGCCGCGCGCTGAGCGGCGTGTTCTGCCGCTCCTCGGGCGCGCATTCGACAGGGCAATCGACGGCGCAATCTGCCGCACAGTCGGCCGCACATTCGGCTGAGCACTCGACGGCGCGCTGCGCAAACGACTTCGCCGTCGATTGCGCGATGCGCGCCGCTTGCACCGCGCATCGCGCAGCCCGCGCGCTCACATGTCGATCAGCGTGCGGGTCGCCTCGGCGACGAGCCCGCGCAGCCAGCGCACTTCGTCCGAGTAATGACAGCGCTCGTGCCAGAGCTGGTAGTACTGCATCGGCGGAAAATCGAGCGGCGCGGGCACGACCGACAGCGGCAGGAACTTCGCGTAGTGATCGGCGAAGAGCCGCGTCGTCGTGAAGATCAGGTCCGACTTCACGAGCACGTACGGCGCGAGATTGAAGTACGGCAGCGTGACGACGACGTGGCGCTTCAGGCGCTCGCGCGCGAGATGAACGTCGATCGCGCCGCGCTGGCCGACCGAGTACGGCGTCGGCGCGAGATGCGGCGCGTTCAGGTACTGGTCGAGCGTGAGACCGCCGCGCTTCGCGAACGGATGCGTGTTGCTCACCAGGCAGACGATCTCGTCGACGAACAGGTTCGACAGGTGCAGTTGCTCGGGCGGCTCCGGCCAGTTGCCGACGACGATGTCGAGCTTGCCGTCCTCGAGCGCGAGTTCGTAGTCGAACGCGGGGCCGAGCGAATGGAATTCGAGCGTCGCGTTCGGCGCGGCTTGCCGGAAGCGTTCGACGACGGTCGGCACGAACAGCACGTTCAGATAATCGGGGCAGCCGATCCGGTAGCAGCGAATCGATGTCGCCGGATCGAAATTGTGCTGCTGGAACTTGATCCGCTCGATCTCGCGCAGCGCGTTCTGCACGGGCTCGAGGAGGCGCAGGCCGTACTCGGTCGGCACCATGCCGGACTTGCCGCGCACGAGGAGCGGGTCGCCCGTGATGTCGCGCAGGCGGCGCAGCGCGGCGCTGATCGCCGGCTGCGACTGGTTCAGTTTGACGGCCGCGCGCGTCACGCTGCGCTCCATCAATAAGGTGTGCAGGACGCGCAAAAGATACGTGTCGATCGCCTCGCGTTGCTGGCTCATGCTCTCTCCGTTTATATGTGCAGGCTGATCGATCGGGGATGGGGGTATATGGTTTTTAATATGGACATAAAGGAGCGTCAAGCGCGGCTTTTTCGAATCGCTCCGCGCGGCGTGCATGATCGGCGGGGCGCGAACATTGCGCGCGGCGGACGGTGCGCTTGCGGCCTTGCCGCGCAAAGGCGATGAAGGCGCGCGACGAAGACAAGCGAAAAAAGGGATGGCGTGACGGAGCGTGAGGGACGCCGAAAGGACGACGAAAAGTCGGGCACGTCATGCGATGCGCTTCGCGCATGGCGTGCGCCTTGCCGGGGGCGCATGCCGTTCGCCGGCGACTGCCGACTGCCGACTGCGGATTGCGGATTGCGGATTGCCGGCAGAGGCGTTCTCGAATTGCCGCCGACTTCGACGATCGGCACGACGTCGAACACGTCGAACACGTCGAACGAATCGCGCTTGCGCGTCACGCACCTCCGCGACGCCGGCCGCCAGACGAGCCGAACGCATGACGCCCAACGCAAGCGGCTCGCCGAGCACGCACCGCATGAACGCGGCAAAAGCGTGCTCGACGCGCGCCGCGCGTTTGCGATGCGCCGTCCGTGTACACGGTGCGAGCGTTCCAAACGACCGTTTGACGCCGCACCCGGCGCGGCCGGTCAGTCTTCGATGCGCAGTCCGACCTTGAGCGTCACTTGCCAGTGAATCACCTGGTCGCCTTCGATGTGTCCGCGCAAGTCAGTCACTTCGAACCAGTGCAGATTGCGCACGGTCTTCGCGGCCTTCGTGATCGCATTGCGGATCGCGTCGTCGCTCGATTGGCGCGACGAGCCGGTGAGCTCGATCAGCTTGTAGACGTGGTCGTTCATGACGTTCTCCAGTGAATCGTTCGACGTTTAGTCCAGCAGCGGTGCGCGCGCATCCGTCGTTCTCGCGCATGCCTTCTTGAGTGATAGGTATGATGGGCGGCAACTTCAATCGGTATTCGAACGAGAGGAAAGGGGAAGACGTGGACGTGGGATTTTGCGGACCGGGATTGATGGGCGCGCCGATGATTCGGCATCTGCTGTCGGCCGGCCATCGGGTGCACGTATGGAACCGCACGCGCGAGAAGGCCGACGCGCTCGCCGGGCACGGCGCGCGGGTCGTCGATACGCCGGCCGAGCTTGCCGCGCGTGCGGAGACGGTGATGCTTTGCGTGCTCGACGCGCATGCGGTCGGCGAGGTCGTGTTCGGCGCGTCGGGCGTGCTCGCGGGCGATGCTGGAGAGGCTGGAGATGCCGCCGCGCGCCGCGTGCGGCGCATCGTCGATCATTCGAGCATTACGCCCGCGGCGACGCGCGCGTATGCGGCGCGTGCGGCGGCGCTCGGCGTGAGCTGGGTCGACGCGCCGGTATCGGGCGGCGTGCCGGGCGCGGAAGCGGGCACGCTCGCGGTGATGGCGGGCGGCCCGCTCGCGGACGTCGACGCGGTGCGAGCGCTGATCGGCGCGTATGCGTCGCGCGTCACGCATCTCGGCGACGCGGGCGCGGGGCAAACGGCGAAGCTGTGCAATCAGGCGATCGTGACGGCGACCGTCACGGCGATCGCGGAGGCGGTGGGGCTCGCGCAGGCGAGCGGCATCGACGCGGCGCGCCTCGCCGAAGCGCTCGCGGGCGGCTGGGCGGATTCGGTGCTGCTGCAGACGTTCGTGCCGAGGATGACAAGCGGCGGCCATCCGCCGATCGGCGCGCTGAAGACGTTCCAGAAGGATGTCGACGCGATTGCCGACGCGGCGCGCGACGCGGGTGCGGTGATGCCCGTTGCCGCGACGGTGCAGCAAGTGCTGCGACTCGGTGCGGCGATGGGGCTCGCGCAAGCCGATTTCGCGGCGTTCATCGACATCGTGCGTCCGCAGGCGAGACGGAGCGAGTAGGCGACGCGCACGCCGACAACGCGCCGCCGCCGCACGATCGCGAGGCGGCGCGCTGATGAAGAAACGGGCCGTTTCAAACGGCCCGTTTCATATGGCGATGGCTACAGCGAGCGAGGCGTCGTGTCGCCGGCGTTCGGCTGCCCGATCCCGCTTCGCAGCCCGGCTTTCACGCCCGCACCAAATTCGGGCAGGATGCGCGCGCGGGCGCGACTCGCGAACACGAGGAAGCCGAATCCGTTCGCTTCGTACCAGTAGCCGCCGTTCTCCAGCCCGTCGAGCGGCTGTTCGAGCGCGTTGGCGATCGATTCGATACAGCGCTTGCGCAGTTCGGCGATCGCGGGATACGGCGGCTGCGCGCCGCGTATGCTGCAGAGCAGGACGTCGAGGCCGGGCAGCACGTGCGCGTAGAGCACGGGCTCGTCCTGCGCACGGGCGCGCGCGATCTTCGTGTCGAGCTGGGCGAACGGCTTCGCATGACGCAGCACCGCGAGGAACGATTCCTGGCCATCCGGTTGCGCGCGTCGGCGTTTTTTCGGGAAGGACATAAACACTCGCCTCAAAAACAATTGCAAGAAATGCGGCATCCTCATGCGACCCACTCCCGGCTATGCGCGCCGCATGTCGATCTTTTATAGCATACGAAAATGCCGGCTTCACGAAGTTCGCCGATGCCACATTGCCGTGCGTCGACCGAACCGGGTGAGAGCCTACGATCGCCAAAGCCAGCGCTTTTGCGCCTGCACTGTCGTTGAGTCTCCATGATAGACCCGGTAGCGCCGCGCGTGCGACCGAACGTCGCAAAAAATGATTCGGGTATTCTCTGCCCCCGCGCGCGGCGCCGCGTCGCGCGCGGGGGCAGAGATCATCCGGACGACCCAAAAAAAAGCCCGCGCGAAGCGGGCTTGGTTGCGATCGTGCGGCGCACGCGTTCAGCGCTGCTTCAGCGAATCGCGGATCTCGCGCAGCAGCAGCACGTCTTCCGGCGTCGCGGCGGGGGCGGCGTCGGCCGGCTTGCGCAGCTTGTTGATGAACTTGACCATCAGGAAGATGATGAACGCGAGAATGGCGAAGTTGATCAGCACGGTGATGAACGAGCCGTAGCCGAACGTGGCGACGCCCGCCGCCTGCAGATCCTTGAACGATTCCGGATTGCCCTTGAACGACGGCGGAATCTGCCCGAGCAGCACGAACTTGTTCGAGAAATCCAGGCCGCCCGTCAGCACGCCGATGACGGGCATGATGAGGTCCTTCACCACCGAGTCGACGATCTTCGAAAACGCTCCGCCGATGATCACGCCGATGGCGAGATCCATGACGTTGCCCTTGACGGCGAATTCCTTGAATTCCTGGATGATGCTCATGGGCGGCTTGCTCCTGTCGAAAATGAAATGGGGCGCAGCGCAACGATTCGTTACGGCACGTTGATGGCCGTCATCATAACGAACCCGATCGTTTATCGGTAGTTCATCTGAGAAATCTTAACAAACGAGATCGATAAGAAAATGGGCCGTTTCCGGCCCATTTCGCCGTTCTAACCGTGCATCGTCAACCGTTGTTGCTCCAATCGTCGCCACTGCTGCCGAGATCGACGCCGCCGCCGCCGTCGGAGCCGCCGCTGTCCCAGCTGCCGCCCTGGCCGAAGTCGACGCCCGGATCGGCCGCGCGGCGCTGCGCTTCGTCGTCGACGATCACGTCGCGCTCGATCACGCGGTCGCGGCCGTGCGACATCGCCTGGCCGAGCAGCACGCCCGTCAGCAGGCCGCCCATGCCGCCGCCGAAACCGCCGCCCTGCTGGATCACGACGGGCGGCTGCTGCGGTTGCGGCGGATACGGCGAGTAGGGCGGCTGGCCTGGCGCGCCCGTCAGTCGATCGGCCTCCTGAGCAAACACCGAGCCCGAGTTGCCGGGCGCGCTAGCCGCGGCCGCGTTCGGATCGGGGCGGCCTTCGACGCGCGCCTTCAGGCTCGCGAATTGTTTCTCCAATTCTTCGAGTCGGTACGGCGGCGCCGGATTCTTGCCGTTCGACAGCGTCTCGACGAGCTCGCGCGCCTGCGTTTCGAGCGCCTCGATCTCGCCGTTGAGCGCGGCGGCGCCGGGTGCCGTCGACAGCCGCGCGTCGAGCTTGAGCGGGCGCACGTCGTTGAGGACGTCGGTCGCGCGCTTCAATTGCGCGCGGCGCTCTTCGTCGACGCGCTTGTCGTCCGTCGAGCGCGCGCGGCGCAGCGTCCAGCGCAGCACGAGCGCGATCGCGCCGATCAGCACCGCGATGCCGATCCACATGCCTGTCGACGGTCCGCGATGCACGGGCGCGGCGGGCGCCGCGGCGAACTGCGACTGCGCCTGCGCTTGCGTCTGCGGTGCAACGAGCATGCCGCCCGACGTCGCCGCCCGCGGCGACTGCGCGGCCATGCGGCGCGCATCGGCGCGCACGCGCGCTTCCGTTTGCGCGAAGCGCGACGGATCGGTGAAGCGCAATTGAGGATCGAGCGACTTCGCGCGTTCGATCTGCGCGAGCGCCTCGGTGGAGCGGCCTTCGCGGTCGAGCACCTGGCCGTACAGATAGCGGGCGCGCGCGTTGTCCGGATACGCGTCGATCACTTGCGAGAGCTGCGCGTCGGCGCGTTGCCAGTTGCCTTGCGCGATCGATTGCTGGATTTGCTGCAGCGACGGCACCGCCGCGCTGGCGGCGGCCGACACGAGGATCAGCGACAATCCGACGGCTGCGAGAAGCTTTTTCATGATCGGTTCGGGCGCTCGGCCCGTCTCCTTGCGGATTTTCGCGCGCGGCGGCGGGCGCGTTCGGTGCGCACCGCCGTCGCGTCGCGAAGCGTCGGCGGGCGGCGTGCCGCCGTTACTGCGCCGGCGTGTTCAGTTGCTTTTTCAGCGCTTCGAGGCGGTCCTCGACGGACGGGCCCTTGTTCAGCGCCGCGAGCTTGTCTTCGAGCGCACGGCCGCTGTTCGTGTCGGCCGAATTCAGGCGCGCGTCGGAGCGCGCGTTCGACAGCGCGACCTTGTCCTCGAGCTTCTGGAAGTCCTCGGACAGGTTCTTGCCGCCGATCCCGCCGAGCGCGGTGGCCGCGACGTCCTTCGCCTGCGCGATTTCCTGCTTCGCCTGCAGGATGTTCGAGCGCGCGTTCAGGTCGTTGCGGCGCCCGCGCATGTCGGCGATCTGGCCTTTGAGCTTGTCGACCGACGGCTCGAGCGTCTCGAGTTCGCGTGCGAGCGAGTCGCGCTCGGCCTCGGCGTTCGCCTGCGCGGCGAGCGCTTCGCGCGCGAGGCCTTCGTCGCCCGATTGCAGCGCGCGCTTCGCGCCGTCCTCGTATTTCTTCGCGCGCTCGTCGGCGGTGTCGCGCTTGCTGCGCTGCGTCGCGACCTGCGCTTCGATCTCGATCAGCGAGTTCTCCGCGCGACCGATGCTGTCGTCGAGCTCCCGCACGATCTGCCGCGCGTCGCGCGACGGATCCTGCACCGAGTCTGCCGCGTCGTTCAGCAGACCTTTGATCGTGCGCGAAATAGAGTCGAAAAGCGACATGGATTCCTCCGTAAGTAATGAACGATGCGCGCGTCGCGCATCGCGTGCGATGCTTCGCAGCGGCGCGAGGCGGTGGCGTCGGCGGATATTACACCACCGGTTCGCTTAAACACCGCTTAAACGCGGGCCCCGACGGGCGGCGCGAACACCGCCGGCCGGAACCGAAAATGCGGACGGGCGACGCAAATTTCCAGTGCATCGCACGCAATTATTTCGCGCGAGCGCCTTTCAAAACGAAAGCGAAAGGCGCTCAGCGTTCCGCCTTCATCATAGGAGCGTTCGCGGCGCGCGACGGTGCGCGGCGCAACGAATTCGAGGATTTTTTACAAAAAATCCTGAAGGGCGCCCGTCGATTTCATTAAAATGCGCTGTCACGCTGCGGACCGGACGCCGTATGGACCGACGCGCGCCGGGATCCGTCGACGTGATACGCTCCACGACGCTACGTCTACCGTTCCGCGCACGCGCCTCGCATGCGTTCGAGGCGCGCCTCGTGCGCCGCCAATCCGACATGCCTATTATCAAACGACCGTCTTCCTCCCGCGCCACGAACGAGCACCATTATTCGCTACGACGTTCGCCCGCCGGCGCCTACTACACCGATGACGATGACGACGACCGCGCGGAGCGCCGCACGGGCGGCGACGGCGGTTCGCGCACGTTCGGCTCGCGTGTCGCGCTGTGGTTCGCCGGGCTGTTCGCGACGCTCCTCGTCGTCGGCGCGCTGATCGTCGGCTACGCGCTCGTCGTGATGGGGCCGCAGTTGCCGTCGCTCGACGCGCTCACGAACTATCAGCCGAAGGTGCCGCTGCGCGTCTACAGCGCGGACCACGTGCTGCTCGGCGAGTTCGGCGAGGAGCGCCGCAGCCTCGTGCGCTTCCAGGACATCCCCGACGTGATGAAGAAGGCGGTGCTCGCGATCGAGGACTACCGCTTCTACGAGCACGGCGGCGTCGACTTCCTCGGCATCCTGCGCGCGGGCGTCGCCGACATCCTGCACGGCGGCGCGCGGCAGGGCGCGAGCACGATCACGATGCAGGTCGCGCGCAATTTCTTTCTGTCGAGCGAGAAGACGTACACGCGCAAGATCTATGAAATGCTGCTCGCCTACAAGATCGAGAAGGCGCTGACGAAAGACCAGATTCTCGAGCTGTACATGAACCAGATCTATCTGGGCCAGCGCGCGTATGGCTTCGCGGCCGCCGCGCGCGTGTATTTCGGCAAGGACCTGAAGGACATCACGCTCGCCGAGGCGGCGATGCTCGCGGGCCTGCCGAAGGCGCCATCCGCATACAACCCGGTCGTCAATCCGAAGCGCGCGAAGGTGCGCCAGGAGTACATCCTGAAGCGGATGCGCGAGATCGGCTACATCACGCAGCAGCAGTACGACCAGGCGGTGAAGGAAGAGATCCATACGCGCACGCCGGGCAATCAGTACGCGGTGCACGGCGAGTACGTCGCCGAGATGGTGCGGCAGATGATGTACGCGCAGTACAAGGACGAGACCTACACGCGCGGCCTGACCGTCACGACGACGATCAACGCGGCCGACCAGGAAGCCGCGTACCAGGCGGTGCGCCGCGGGATCATGGACTACGAGCGCCGCCACGGCTATCGCGGACCGGAAGGCTTCGTCGCGCTGCCGCCCGCGGGCGACGAACGCGACGAGGCGATCGACGACGCGCTCGCCGATCATCCGGACAACGGCGATCTCCAGTCGGCCGTCGTGCTCGCCGCGTCGCCGACGGCGGTCGAGGTGCAGTTCGTCGGCGGCGCGACGACGACGATCAACGGCGCCGGGCTGCGCTTCGCGTCGGGGGCGCTGAGCTCGCGCGCGTCGGCCGCGCTGAAGCTCAAGCCGGGCTCGATCGTGCGCGCGATGAAGGACGCGAAGGGCGCATGGCAGATCGTGCAACTGCCGCAGGTCGAAGGCGCGCTCGTCGCGATCGCGCCGCAGGACGGCGCGATCCGCTCGCTCGTCGGTGGCTTCGACTTCAACAAGAGCAAGTTCAACCACGTGACGCAGGCGTGGCGGCAGCCGGGCTCGAGCTTCAAGCCGTTCATCTATTCGGCGTCGCTCGAAAAGGGCCTGGGGCCCGCGACGATCATCAACGACGCGCCGCTGTACTTCCCGCCGAGCGTGCCGGGCGGCCAGCCGTGGGAGCCGAGGGACGACGATCAGCCGGATGGTCCGATGTCGATGCGCACCGCGCTGCAGCGCTCGAAGAACCTCGTGTCGATCCGGATCCTCGCGTCGATCGGCACGTCGTATGCGCAGGACTACGTGACGCAGCGCTTCGGCTTCGATCCCGCGAAGACGCCGCCGTATCTGCCGATGGCGCTCGGCGCGGGCCTCGTCACGCCGCTGCAGCTCGCGTCCGGCTACGCGGTGTTCGCGAACGGCGGCTACAAGGTCGATCCGTACCTGATCGCCGAGGTCGACGACGCGCGCGGGCAGACACTGCAAAAGTCGCAGCCCGTCGTCGCGGGCTCGACCGCGACGCGCACGGTCGACCCGCGCAACGCGTACGTGATGAACAGCTTGCTGCATACGGTCGCGACGGCCGGCACCGGTGCGGGCACGAACGCGCTCGGCCGCGGCGACCTGCAAGGCAAGACCGGGACGACGAACGACGCGAAGGACGGCTGGTTCGCCGGCTATCAGCAATCGCTCGTCGCGGTCGCGTGGATGGGCTTCGACCAGCCGAAGAGCTTGGGCAGCCGCGAATTCGGCGCGCAGCTCGCGCTGCCGATCTGGGTGAACTACATGCGCACGGCGCTCAACGGCACGCCGGAGCAGCAGATGGCGATGCCGGACGGGCTGACGACGATCGACGGTGAGCTGTACTACGCAGACCGCACGCCGGGCGCGGGCTTCGTCGCGAACGTCGACTTCAACCCGGCCGCGAGCCCGACCGTGAACGCGAACGATGCGCTCGGCTCGGCCGGCGCGGCGGGTTTGACGCCGCCGCCGGTGACGCCGGAGGAGAAGCGGCAGATCATCGACATGTTCGAGGGCAACAAGCCTTGACCTCCTGATGAAGACGGGCGCCGGCGGCGCCCGTTTTTTTTCGTCGACGCGATCGGGAATCGGCCGCTTCGTCGGTGACGGCGCCGCGCGGCCGCGTTTGCGGGCGGCGTGCGCGGGTTTGCTTTCGTGACGCGACGAACCGGCGGTGCCGCGCATGCGGCTTCACGTCGACGTGCCCGGATGACGCGCGTCGTGCGACAACGCTCGATGCAGCGCCGCTGCGAGGCCGTGCGCTCGGGTCGCTTCGAGTCGCTTTGAGTCGCTTTGAGTCGCTTTGAGTCGCTTCGATCGCGCGGGCGGAAGCGACGCGATCGGTGCGGCGCCATCGGCGCGGCACGCTCAGAACGATGCGCACACGCGCGCCAGCACCAGCCCGACCGATTGCTGATGAAACCGCTCGACGTATGCGCGCCGGATCGCGGCGAGACGGTCGAGCGTCGCGGGCGAATCGGCGGCAACGATACGGATCACGAAGCTTTCCTCGCGCACGATGTCGCCCGTCGCGCGATTGCGCCATTGGCCGTGCGTGTCCCATGTCGTGAGGCCGTCGGGGAAGCGCGGCGTGACGACGTCGGCGACGAAGCGCTCGCGCTCCGCGCCGGTGACGGGCTCGCGACCTGCTACGTCGCGGCCGAACAGCAGGTCCGCCTGCAATTCGCGCGTGCCGCCCGCGTGCGCGCAAAGCGGATCGCTTGCGGCCGAGGGCGGCGCGCTCGCGCATCCCGGCAGCGACGCGACGGCCGCGCAGAGCGCGATGCCGATCCAAATCGAACGTGAAGAACGCATCGGATGATCCTCGTCGATGATCGTGGTCGACCGGCCTTGCAGTCGCCCAGCCGCGAGTGCGCATGCATGCGACGAGCGATCTCGCAAAGCTCGATGCCCGCGCGCCGCGCACGCAACGCCGCGTACGCGAGCGCCGGTGCAAAGCGCTGCGCGCTCAAGCACTTGCGCAGTTGTTCGGCCGCTTATCAACAAGCCTGTCAACACGATCTGTGGAAAACACGGCGCCCGACGCGATGTGCAGCCGGTGCGACTCGATCGTGCAACGCGCTGCACCGGGGCGGGCGATCCGAATCGGATCAAGCGGTTAGCGTGGCTGCCCCATGCTTATCAACAGCCCTTTCAACAAAAACTGGGGATAACCGCGTGGTGTCGCCGGGCCGCCCGGCGGGCCGGCGACGCATTTCACGGCGCTGCCCGAAAACGCCGCGCGATCAACGCGTTAGCGTGCTTGTCCGCGGCTTTTCAACATGCTCTTCAACACGAACTGGGGATAACCGGCATCACGGCCGCGGCGTTCGATGCAGCCGCGCATGCTCGAGATGCGCGGCGAGCGCCGTCGAATCGATGTTGGTCCCCGACAGCAGCACGCCGACCCGCCTGCCTTGCAGCGTCTCGCGCAGCGGCCCGAGGAGGGCGGCCGTCGTGGCTGCGCACGCGGGCTCGACCGCCACTTTCAGATGTGCAAACAAATAGAGCATCGCCGCACGCAGCGCGTCATCCGATACCGTGACGATCCGGTCGACATGGCGGCGGCACAGCTCGTAGCTGTACTCCTCGGTGTGCGGCGCCATCAGCGAATCGGCGATCGTGCGCATCGCGCCCATCCGGATCGGGTGATTCGCGGCGAAGCTGCGGCTCATCGCGTCCGCGCCTTCGGGCTCGACGCCGTACACGTGCACGTGCGGATTCGCGAGCCGCAGCGCGGTCGACATGCCGGCCGCGAGGCCGCCGCCGCCGATCGGCACGATCACCGCGTCGAGGTCGGGCGTTTGCGTCGCCCATTCGTAGCCGAGCGTCGCGGTGCCGAGGATCGTGTGATAGCCGTTGAACGGATGCACGAAGAAGCGGCCTTCCTCGGCCTCGATTCGCCGCACGATCTCGAACGCCTCGGCGGGACTCGACGCCATCACGACTTCCGCGTGGTATTGGCGGCACAGCGCGATGCGCGCCGGGCTCGCCGTGTCGAACATCACGACCTTCGCGCTCGTGCCGAGCCGCATCGCCGCATAAGCGACGGCCGCCGCGTGGTTGCCCGCCGACACGCAGGTGACGCCCGCGCTCTTCCTGTCCTCGCCGAGCGCGAGCAGATTCGTGAACGCGCCGCGCGCCTTGAAGCTGCCGCTCGCCTGCAGAAGCTCGAACTTGAAGTTCACGTGCGTGTTGTCGAGCGACGGCAGATCGGCGCGCTCGAACACCGGTGTGCGCGTCAGCCATGGCGTGAGCGCGAAGTGCTGCGCGGCGATTTCGTCGAGCGTCGGAATCGGCTCGCCGTTGATCGTCAAGTGAGCGGGGCGGTGAGTTGAAGTCGGCATGTGCGTGCGCGTATCGATGACGGAGGCCGATCGTCCGGCCGGAACGAAGCTCGCGGCGGCGCGCCGCATCAAGCGAGCGTCATGCCGTGCACGAGCTTGTGCAAGAAGCGCTCGCACGACGCGAGCTGATCGAGTTCGACGAACTCGTTCGGCTTGTGCGCCTGCTCGATGTAGCCGGGCCCGCAGATGACGCTCGGAATGCCCGCGCGCTGGAACAGGCCCGCTTCGGTGCCATACGCGACCTTGCGCTTCTCCTGATCGGCGGTGAGCGAGCGCACGAGCTGCGTGATCGCCGCCTGCTCGGCCGCGTCGAGGCCGGGCGCCGCGGCGACCTTCGAGAATTCGATCGCCGCGTTCGGATGCTCGCGGCGCATCCGCGGCAGCAGCGTGTCGCGCGCGTATGCGTCGATGCGCGCGAAGATCGCGTCGGGATCGAGCGTCGGCAGGTTGCGGAACTCGAACGAGAACCGGCATTCGGCGGGCACCGTGTTGACCGCGTTGCCGCCCTGGATGAGGCTCGTTTGCGCGGTCGTGAACGGCACGTCGTACAGCTCGTCGAACGGACCCTGCGCGCGGAATTCGTCGGCGAGATCGCGAATGTGGCAGATGAGGCGCGCCGCGTATTCGATCGCGTTCAAGCCCTTCGGCGTCAGCGACGAATGCGCCGCGTGGCCGCGCACGCAGCAGCGGTAGACGTTGATGCCCTTGTGCGCGATCACGGGGCGCATGCCGGTCGGCTCGCCGACGATGCAGCCGGCGGGCGCGATCCCGCGCGCCTTCAGGTCGGCGAGCATCAGCGGCGCGCCGACGCAGCCGATCTCCTCGTCGAACGACAGCGCGAAATGGATCGGCTGCGCGAGCCTGGCCGCCTGCATCTCGGGCAGGAGCGCGAGCGCCGCGCCGATGAAGCCCTTCATGTCGCAGGTGCCGCGCCCGTAGAGCTTGCCGTCGCGCACTTCCGGCTTGAACGGATCGCTGTCCCACTGCTGGCCGTCGACCGGCACGACGTCGGTGTGGCCCGACAGCACGATGCCGCCGTCGGTCGCGCCGTCGTGCGCGGGCAGGGTGGCGAACAGGTTCGCCCAGCCGTCGCGGGCGTCGTGCGTGAGCGTCGATGCGATGCCGGCCGCGGCGAGCGTGTCGCGGACCATTTCGATGAGACCGAGATTCGGCACGCGGCTCGTGGTGTCGATCGACACGAGTTTTTTTACCCAAGGCACGCTGAGCGGTTCGGCGGGCGACGTGGAAGCGGACGCGGACGGTGCCGTTGCGTCGAGAACGGACATGGCGGAACTCCGGCAGAGAGGCAGAAGAATGCAAAGATCATACTCAAAAACGACAGGGGGCGCGCTCGCGCGCCGCCTTGCGGCGCAGCATCGCGCGCCGTTCGCCTGCGCGGACGCGGGCGCTTGTGCGCCGTCGGCGCTTGCGTATTTGAGGGGGGCGTCGCCGCATCGATGAAAAGGCTTGACTTAGTTCTATTTTGGAACTTAATCTGGCCGGGCATGACCGAACGTGCGTGAGCCGTGAGCCGTGAGCCGTGAGCCGTGAGCCGTGAGCCGTGAGCCGCGAGCCGCGAGCCGCGAGCCGCGAGCCGCGAGCCGCTGCGGCCGGCACGGCGTAGCGTCCGGCCGCAGCAGGAAGCGGCGGTGCGCCGGGAAGGTCGCGGCCGGCATCGGTCGCGGCCGGTCGCATCGCAATCGACGCTTGGCAGGAAAGGGAGAGAAAAATGAAATATCTGCGCATCGAGCGCAAGGATCGCGTATTGACGATCACGTTCGATCATCCGCCGTTCAATTTTCTGACGACCGCGATGATGCGCGAGCTGAAGAGCGTGCTCGACGGGCTCGAGCACGACGCCGGCGTCGGCGCGGTCATCCTCGCGAGCGCGGTGCTCGACGCGTTCCTCACGCATTTCGACGTCGGCGAGATCAAGGCGGCCGCCGAGGGAATGGCGGTGCCGCTGCCGGCCGCCGTCACGGACGCCGCGATGCGCGTCGAATCCGCATTGAGCCACGTGCCGGGTGCGCGCCGGTTCGTCGAGCGCACGCCGATGGCGGGCATCGCGCAGATGAACCTGTTCCACGAGGTGACCGCGCAGATGCGCGCGATGGACAAGGTGTTCGTCGCGGCCGTCAACGGGCGTGCGATGGGCGGCGGCTACGAGATGGTGCAGGCGTGCGACCTGCGCGTGATGACGGACGGCGACGCCGATCGCGGCCACGTCCTTGGGCAGCCGGAAATCTACATCGGGCTGCTGCCGGGCGGCGGCGGCACGCAGATGCTCGCGCGCACGGTCGGCGTCGCGCGCGCGATCGAGCTCTGCCTCGACGGCCGGCTGCTGTCGCCGCGCGAGGCGCTCGCGCTCGGGCTCGTGAACCGCGTCGTGCCGGGCGAGCAATTGCGCGCCGAGACCGAGGCGCTCGCCGAGCGCATGGCGCGCCGGCCGAGCCACTCGATTCGCGCGGTCAAGCGGGCGATCTACGAGGGCGGCTCGCTGCCGCTCGAGCGCGGCATGGCGATCGAGAAGGCCGAATTCCTGTCGGCCGCGACGCAGCCGAGCGCGCGGCGCGCGATGATCGCGTACGCGGACGAGATCGGCCGGCTCGTCGACAGCGGCGGCGAGATCGGCATCGACGAGCTGCGCTCGTGGATCGACGGCGTCGCCGTCGATTTCGCGCGCCAGTAGCGCCGCCGGACCGGCGTGCCGGACCGGCGTGCGTCGGCCGCTAGCGCGCGCCCGCCTGCGCGCGCGGCTGGGTCGGCTGGCCGAGCGCGCGCAGCGTCTCCTTGACCGTCGACACGCGCACCGCGAGATCCGGCGTGCGCGTCTCGATCCGCAGCTTGTCCTGGCCGGCGAGCTTGATGTGCCGGTGCTTCTGCACCATTTCGATGATCCGCATCGGATCGATCGGCGGATTCGGCACGAACTGCAGCCCGATCGCCGCCTCGCTCGCATCGATCTTCACGATCCCGAGCGGCTTCGCGGCAAGCCGCAGCCGGTGCGTCTCGACGAGCGCGTGCGCCTGCGGCGGCAGCTTGCCGAAGCGGTCGATCAGTTCCTCCTGGATGCCGTCGATCGAATCGCCGTGCTCGCAGTTCGCGAGCCGCTTGTACAGCGACAGCCGCTCCTGCACGTCGCCGCAATAGTCGGCGGGCAGGATCGCGGGCGCGTGCAGGTTGATCTCGGTCGTCGCGGCGAGCGGCGCGGTGAGGTCGGGCTCCTTGCCGTTCTTCAGCGCCTTCACCGCGTCGTTCAGCATCTCGGTGTAGAGCTGGAAGCCGATCTCGTGGATCTCGCCCGACTGCTTGTCGCCGAGCACCTCGCCCGTGCCGCGGATCTCGAGGTCGTGCATCGCGAGATAGAAGCCCGAGCCGAGCTCCTCCATCTGCTGGATCGCTTCGAGCCGCCGCTGCGCCTGCTTCGTCAGCGCCTGCGGATCGTGGACGAGCAGGTACGCGTACGCCTGGTGGTGCGAGCGGCCGACGCGCCCGCGCAACTGGTGAAGCTGCGCGAGGCCGAACTTGTCCGAGCGGTGCATGATGATCGTGTTCGCGCTCGGCACGTCGATGCCGGTTTCGATGATCGTCGTGCAGAGCAGCACGTTCGCGCGCTGCGCGACGAAATCGCGCATCACGCGTTCGAGCTCGCGTTCGTGCATCTGGCCGTGCGCGATCACGATCCGCGCTTCGGGCACGAGCGCCTCGAGCATCGCCTGGCGATTCTCGATCGTCTCGACCTCGTTGTGCAGGAAATACACCTGGCCGCCGCGCTTCAGCTCGCGCAGCATCGCCTCGCGGATCACGCTTTCTTCCTCGCGCCGCACGAAGGTCTTGATCGCGAGCCGCTTCTGCGGCGCGGTCGCGATCACCGAGAAATCGCGCAGCCCCTCGAGCGCCATCCCGAGCGTGCGCGGGATCGGCGTCGCGGTCAGCGTCAGCACGTCGACCTCCGCGCGCAGCGCCTTCAGCGTTTCCTTCTGGCGCACGCCGAAGCGGTGCTCCTCGTCGATGATCACGAGGCCGAGCCGCTTGAACTGCACGTCCGACGACAGCAGCTTGTGCGTGCCGATCACGATGTCGACGCTGCCTTCGTTGATCTGCGCGATCGCCGCGTTCACTTCCTTCGTCGACTTGAAGCGCGACAGCTCGGCGACCCGCACCGGCCAGTCGGCGAAGCGGTCGATGAAGGTCTGCGTGTGCTGCTCGGCGAGCAGCGTGGTCGGCGACAGGAGCGCGACCTGCTTGCCGCCCATCACCGCGATGAACGCTGCGCGCAGCGCGACTTCGGTCTTGCCGAAGCCGACGTCACCGCACACGAGGCGGTCCATCGGCTTGCCGCTCGTCATGTCGCCGATCACGGCCGCGATCGCCGCGGCCTGGTCGGGCGTCTCCTCGAAGCCGAAGCTCTCGGCGAACTTCACGTAGTCGCGCGGCTCGAGCGCGAATGCGTGGCCCTCGCGGGCCGCGCGGCGCGCATACAGGTTCAGCAGTTCGGCCGCGGTGTCGCGGATCTGCTGCGCGGCGCGGCGCTTCGCGCGCTCCCACTGGCCGGAGCCGAGCGCGTGCAGCGGCGCGCTGTCCGGGTCCGCGCCGCTGTAGCGCGAGATCACGTGCAGTTGCGCGACGGGCACGTACAGCTTGCTGTCGCCCGCATATTCGAGATGCAGGAACTCGGTGTCGCCTTCGCCGAGATCCATCGACACGAGGCCCATGTAGCGGCCGATGCCATGCTGCGCATGAACGACCGGGTCGCCGACCTTCAGCTCCGACAGGTCGCGCACCATCGCATCGACGTTGCTCGCTTGCTCTTGGCGGCGGCGCCCCGCGCGGCGGCCGAGCGCGCCGTACAGTTCGGTCTCGGTGACGATCGCGTAGCCTTCGCCCGGCACCGCGAAGCCGTTGGCGAGCGGCGCGACGCCGAGCGCGAAGCGTTCGTCGCTTTCGAGCCACGCGGCGAAGCTGTCGCTGCCCGCGGGCCGCAGACGGTGCTCGGCGAACAGTTGCGCGATCGTCTCGCGGCGGCCCGCCGATTCGACGGTGAAGAGCACGCGGTTTTCCGTCGTGTCGAGATACGCGGCGAGCGCGGCGAGCGGCGCGTCCGAGTGACGGTCGAGCGCGAGGCTCGGCAGCGGAGCGGCCCAGCCGCCCGACGGCTGCGCGGGCAGCGCGATGCGCGCGAACGGCTTCGCGAACGCGTAGAAATCCTGGTCGGACAGGAAAAGGCGCTGCGGCTCGAGGATCGGCCGCTCGCGGTCGTGCGACAGGAACGCGTAGCGCTGCTTCGTGTCGTTCGTGAAGCGCTTGATCGTCGCGTCGAGATCGCCCGCGAACACGAGATGCGCGCCGTCGGGCAGATAGTGGAAGAGCGTCGCCGTCTCGTCGAAGAAGAGCGGCAGATAGTATTCGATGCCGGCCGACGGCACGCCGTTGCCGATGTCCTTGTAGATCGGCGCGCGGCTCGGGTCGCCTTCGAACGTCTCGCGCCAGCGGCTTCTGAACGCGGTGCGCGCGGCCTCGTCGAACGGGAACTCGCGGCCGGGCAAGAGGCGCACGTCGCGCACCGGGTAGAGGCTTCGCTGCGTGTCCGGATCGAACGCGCGGATCGAGTCGACCTGATCGTCGAACAGGTCGATCCGGTACGGCAGCGGCGAGCCCATCGGGTACAGGTCGATCAGCGAGCCGCGCACGCAGTATTCGCCGGGCCGCACGACCTGGCTCACGTGCTCGTAGCCCGCGAGCGTCAACTGCGCCTTCAGCTTCGCCTCGTCGAGCCGCTCGCCCTGCGTGAACGCGAACGTATAGGCGGCCATGAACGACGCGGGCGGCATCCGGTAGAGCGCCGTCGTCGCGGGCACGAGCAGGATGTCGCAGCGGCCTTCGCCGAGGTCGTGCAGCGTGGCGAGCCGCTCGGACACGAGATCCTGGTGCGGCGAGAACGTGTCGTACGGCAGCGTCTCCCAGTCGGGAAGGACGCGCACGCGCGTGTCGGGCGCGAAGTAGCCGAGCTCTTGCGCGAGCCGCTGCGCGTCGACTGCGTTCGCGCAGATCACGGCGAGAAGCGGCACCTGCGCGCGATGCACGGCGAGGTAGCGGGCGATGACGAGCGCGTCGGCGGAGCCGTGCGCACCGTCGAACGCGAAGCGCTGGCCCGCTTTGACGAGCGCGACGGGGGACTGCGATGGGGAGGCGTTGTCTGGCATAACGAGCGGCTGGTTGGCGGACGCCGGATGGGGACGAGCTCGGCGCGGCTCATCACGGCGATAGACGTATTATAAAATCCGTCCTTCGATTTCATCTTTTCCTGTGTTTTCTCCTGTGACCTCCCGACTATTCGCACTGATTCCGTGCGCCGGCACCGGCAGCCGTTCCGGCTCCGCGCTGCCGAAGCAATACCGCACGCTCGCCGGACGCGCGCTGTTGCACTACACGCTCGCCGCGTTCGACGCGTGCAGCGAGTTCGCGCAGACGCTCGTCGTGATCTCGCCCGACGATCCTCATTTCGACGCGCGCCGCTTCGCCGGCCTGCGCTTCGCGGTGCGGCGCTGCGGCGGCGCGTCGCGGCAGGCGTCGGTGATGAACGGGCTGATCCAGCTCGCCGAATTCGGCGCGACGGACGCCGACTGGGTGCTCGTGCACGACGCCGCGCGCCCCGGCATCACGCCTGCGCTGATCCGCACGCTGATCGGCACGCTGAAGGACGATCCCGTCGGCGGCATTGTCGCGCTGCCGGTCGCCGATACGTTGAAGCGCGTGCCGGCGGGCACCGACGCGATCGAGCGCACCGAGCCGCGCGCCGGCCTCTGGCAGGCGCAGACGCCGCAGATGTTCCGCATCGGGATGCTGCGCGACGCGATCCAGCGCGCGCAGCTCGACGGCCACGACCTGACCGACGAAGCAAGCGCGATCGAATGGGCGGGCCATACGCCGCGCGTCGTGCAGGGCAGCCTGCGCAACTTCAAGGTCACGTATCCGGAGGATTTCGACCTCGCGGAAGCGATCCTCGCGCATCCGGCGCGCGCTTCCTGAATCGCATTTTCATCATCGCATCACACTCGGATCGAATCACATGGATTTCAGAATCGGACAAGGCTACGACGTGCATCAGCTCGTTCCCGGGCGGCCGCTCATCATCGGCGGCGTGACGATCCCGTACGAGCGGGGGCTCCTCGGCCACTCGGACGCGGACGTGCTGCTGCACGCGATCACCGATGCGCTTTTCGGCGCGGCGGCGCTCGGCGACATCGGCCGTCATTTCTCCGACACCGATCCGCGCTTCAAGGGCGCCGACAGCCGCACGCTGCTGCGCGAATGCGCGGCGCGCGTCGCGCAGGCGGGCTTTTCGATCCGCAACGTCGACAGCACCGTCATCGCGCAGGCGCCGAAGCTCGCGCCGCACATCGACGTGATGCGCGCGAACATCGCGGCCGATCTCGGCTTGCCGCTCGATCGCGTGAACGTGAAGGCGAAGACCAACGAGAAGCTCGGCTACCTTGGACGCGGCGAGGGCATCGAGGCGCAGGCGGCGGCGCTCGTCGTGCGCGAGGCGGCGGCATAATCGACTGCTAGGCGGCTTGGGTGGCTTGGGTGGCTTGGGTGGCTTGGGCGGCTTGGGTGGCTTGGGTGGCATGGGCGATTCGGGCGATTCGGGCGGCCTGAACGGCGGCGCGAGGCTCCCCTGCTGGCGGGTCGCCGGGAAGCGATCGGCGCGAAGGACATCGCCGAATCGGCGAATTGCCGCAGACGCTCGAAAAGGCGTAGATGCCTGGAGCGTTCGAAGCGATTCAAACCATGCGGTCGATGCGATCCGACGTGCGACGAAGCAAGCCATGCGGCGAGCCACGTTGCGCGCAAGGGCGCAAAGCGCCGAAGAAATCGACCGACCCGGGCAACCGGCGCGCGCCCGCCGCGCCACCGTCCTGGTGCGCGAGCACAAACAAAAACGCCACGCGACAGATGCGCGTGGCGTTTTTTGTTGCGGCGACGGCCGTCATCGCACCGTCATCGCATTCACTGGCCTTCGGCGGCGATCACCTGCGCGGCGGCGTTGATCACCGACGCGATGCGGCCGACGTCGCGCAGCTGCGTGACGGTCATCCCTTGTTCGTTCTTCAGGAGCGCGTAGTGCGACTTCACGCAGAAGTGGCACTTGCCGACGATCGACGCGGCGAGCGCATACATCTCGAACTTGCGCTTGTCGACGCCGCCGTGCGACGCATACGCGCCCATCCGCAGCTCGGCGCGCTGCGTCTTCAGGTCGGCGTCGTCGGCCATCTCGACATACGGATACCAGGTGTTGTTCATCCCCATCAGCGCGGCTGCCGTCAGCGCCGCGTGGGTTTCCTCGGGCGACAGCACGCCCGCTTCGCGGATCGCGTTGACGAGGACGGTGCTCTTCGCCGCGAACGCCGCCGCAAGGGCCACGCCGACCGCGTCGGCGCCTTCGAGCGACGAGCGCGAGATCGTGCCGTCGAGGTTCAGGCGAATGTCCTTCGCGTAGTCGGGAATTCGCGCCTTAATCGAATCGATGAATTCCATTGATATCTCCTATGATTGGGCCGTTAAAAAAGCCCGCAGGCATGACGCAGCGCCGCGGGCTTTCGTGCATCGAACGCTTACAGCGTCGCGCCGCCGATCGCGCGGTTGCACGGGCAGAGTTCGTCCGTTTGCAGACCGTCGAGAATGCGCAGGATTTCTTCCGGGCTGCGGCCGACGTTCAGGTTGTTCACCGACACGTGCTGGATCGTGTTGTCCGGGTCGACGATGAACGTCGCGCGCAGCGCCACGCCGGCTTCCTTGTCGCGCACGCCGAGCTGGTCGATCAGCTCGCCCTTGACGTCGCCGAACGAGTAGTGGTTCAGCTTGTCGAGATCCTTGTGCTCACGGCGCCATGCGAGCTTGACGAATTCGTTGTCCGAGCTGCCGCCGAGCAGGACGGCGTCGCGCTCTTCGAACTGCTTCGTGAGCTTCGCGAATTCGACGATTTCCGTCGGGCAGACGAACGTGAAGTCCTTCGGGTAGAAGTAGACGACCTTCCACTTGCCCGGGAACGACGCTTCGGTGACCGTCTCGAAGGCCGACTGGCCATTTTCTTCATGGTTGTTGAAGCCCGGCTTCGCGGCTACAACGGTGAAAGCTTCGAGTTTATCGCCCACGGTTTTCATGCGGATGCTCCTGTGTGAGTTGGGAAAAACGGCTACCTGCGGTCAAGCTACCGATGCGCTGCAACGTCTCCGTGACAGCATAGGGAAAACTATAACTCTATTAAATTTTTCTATCAATAGATTTTAGCTAACGAACCTCATAGAAATTTTCAAAGATGCCGATAGGGTTCGACCATCGGATGAGGGATTCGTCGTGCGTCACGCGACCGCACGCGCTTTCGCGCTCGGAAACTCCAGCGTGACTTCGAGGCCGGCGTCGGGCGCGCGGTTGCGCAGCCGCAGCGTGCCGCGGTAGCGGTTGACGAGGCGCAGCACGATCGCCATCCCGAGCCCGGTGCCGTCGGCTTGGCTGCGTGCGGCATCGACACGGTAGAACGGGCGCATCACGAGCGGCAACTGATCCTCGGGGATGCCGGGGCCCTCGTCGGCGACGACGAGCTCGACGCGCGCATGCGTCACGCGCGTCTCCAGCAGGATGCGCGCGATGCCGTCCTTCGTGCTCTGCCCGTACTTGCGCGCATTCTCGACGAGATTGCCGATCACGCGGCGCATGTCCGTCTCGTCCGCCTCGATGACGGCGGCGGGCGCGAGGCGTATGTCGAGCTGCACGCCGTCCTCGCTCACGATCCGCGCGGCGACCTCGCGCGCGACGTGCGACAGGTCGACGGGCTCCGGCGTGCGCTGCGCGGGGCGCGCGTAGTCGATGAACGCGGCGATGATGCGGTCCATCTGCTCGATGTCGTCGACCATCGCGTCCTTTGTCGCCTGGTCGGACGGGCTCATCTCGGTCTCGAGCCGCAGCCGCGCGAGCGGCGTGCGCAGGTCGTGCGAGATCCCCGCCAGCATCAGCGCGCGGTCCGCCTCGAGCTGCTCGAGGTCGCGCACCATCTGGTTGAAGCTGCGGTTGGTGTCGGCGGCGACGCCCATCCCGCGCTCGGGCAGCGGCTCCGGCGTCTGGCCGGAGCCCACCTTGCGCGCGGCGAGCGCGAGCCGCGAGAACGGCTGGTTCACGAGGCTCGTGATGAACGCCGAGCCGAACAGCGACAGCGCGAGCGCGAAGAGGCCCCAGCCCGCCCATTGCAGGCCGGTGACGGTGTCGAGCTGATCGCGGTCGAGCGCGACCCAGTAGTCGTCGTCGTCGATCTTGAAACTGATCCACACGCCGGCGATGTCGTTGACCGATTGCGCGATCACCGTGTCGTCGCCCAGGCGGCTGCGGATGTCGTGCTCGATCAGCCGGTTCAGCGACTCGTCGGGCTGCAGCTTGAACTTGTCAGTCTTTTCGCGCGGATAGACGCGCACGCCCTCGTTGCTCTCGAGATCCTGCAACAGCGCGCGGCGCAGGTCGGGATCGGAATAGAGGAGGGCCGTGCGCGTGAGCTTCACGATCGCGACGAGCTGCAACGCGACGCGCTGCGCGCGCGGCTCGCGCTCGATCACCCGGAAGCTCTGGAACCACGCGGCAAGACTCACTGCGATCAACAGCGCGATCAGCAGGAAGGTGCGCCAGAACAGCCCGCCGAACACGAGCGTCAAAAGGCGCCGGTCGATACGCATAGGACTGGCTGTCTAACTGGCGTCAAAGGGCGTGGCGTCGGAGGCGCGTGCCGCGTCGAAACGGAATTCAGGCCGCACCGTCGGGGATGAACACGTAGCCGAGACCCCACACCGTCTGGATAAAGCGCGGGCTGCCCGGATCCGGCTCGATCAGCTTGCGCAGGCGCGAGATCTGCACGTCGAGGCTGCGGTCGAACACTTCGTACTCGCGGCCGCGCGCGAGCTCCATCAGCTTTTCGCGCGACAGCGGCTGGCGCGGATGGCGCGCGAACACCTTCAGCACGGAGAATTCGCCCGTCGTGAGCGGAATCTCCTGGCCGGATTTCGTGAGCGTGCGCGTCGCGAGGTTCAGTGCGAACTCGCCGAACTCGAACACCTCGGTCGTTTCGGAGGGCGCGCCCGGCAGTTCGGCGGGCGCCTGGCGGCGCAGCACCGCGTGAATGCGTGCGACGAGCTCGCGCGGATTGAACGGCTTCGGCAGGTAGTCGTCGGCGCCCATCTCGAGGCCGACGATGCGGTCGACATCCTCGCCCTTCGCGGTGAGCATGATGATCGGCGTGCGGTCGTTGCTGCCGCGCAGGCGGCGGCAGATCGACAGGCCGTCCTCGCCCGGCAGCATCAGGTCGAGCACGAGTAGATCGAAACGTTCGCGCACCCAGAGCTTGTTCATCGCCGTCGCGTTCTCGGCGACGTACACGTTGAAGCCCTGCTCGCCGAGATAGCGGCGCAGCAGATCGCGCAGGCGCGGGTCGTCGTCGACGACGAGAATTTTCGAGGGGTTTTTCGTTTCCATGAGTGGCATCTTATCGCGATTAGGAAAAACCGCGAGGTTGCGGCTTTCGACGGGTTACAGTCAGTTACAAAATTTACCCGCGCTATTGTGCCGAGTAAAGACAGTCGCGACAGACTCCTTTACTCGAAGACGACATTCGGTGGATACTCCCTCCACTTAACATTTACATGGTTTGCACGCCCGATTCTCGCAGGGTTTGTACGTGTGCCAAAGGTAGCCGGTTGCCGCGTGACGAAGGGAACAAAACGACGAAAGAGGCGAGGCCAGTGATGCGGCCGACGAAGATGGCGTTCGTGCTGGCGCTCGCGTGCGTCGGCTTCCTCGCTTCGGAGTTCGCCTGTGCGCAGCGCCCGGATCGCGGCGCGGCGTCGTCGCACAAGGTGCCGCGCGGCAAGGGCGCACCGGCGCGTGCCGCGTCGCCCGATCGCGGCGAGCCCCCCTCCCGCTCGGCCGCCGTCCCGCCCGATCTCGATCAGCGGCGCCGCGACGGCCACATGACGCCGGAAGAACGGCATCTCTTGCGCCAGCACATCGAGGACGCCGTCCGCGAACTATACAAGCGTTGAATCGTTAAATCCTGCGCGTCGTCGGGCGCTGGCCGCCCTGAAAAACTCCGTATCAATTCGATCGTCAACTGCGCGTCGTCGCGAGCCGTTGAATCGCCATCACCGACGGTCGCGCGCCGCGCGAGCTGCCGTGGTTTTCCTCTTTCGGAGAACGGTCGACGATGAGCGATTCGAGCACGGCCGGGCGGTCCCCGGCGAAGGCGGACCGGATGCCGGCCTCGATGCAGGCGCTTCTCGACGCGGACGACGCGCGCTTCCTGCTGACGCGCACCGGCTTCTCGCCGCCGCCGCGCGACGTCGCGCATTTCGTTGGAATGACGCGCACGCAGGCGCTCGCCGAATTGCTCGCCGGCACGCGCACGCAAAGCGTCACGCCGCCGCCCGACTGGGTGCGCGAGTTGCCGCCGTCGCGCGCGGCGCGCGCCGCGTTCACGCCCGACGAGCGGCGCGCGGAGCAGCAGTTGCGCAACCGCCGCTACGACGAGTTGCGCGCGTGGTGGGTGCGCGAGATGCTCGTGACGCCGTCACCGCTCACCGAGCGGATGACGCTCTTCTGGCACAACCACTTCACGTCCGGCCAGGACAAGGTACCGTTTCCGCAAACGATTGCGGCGCAAAACGCGCTGCTGCGCGCCGATGCGCTCGGCAACTTCGGCGCGATGCTGCACGGCGTCGCGAAAGATCCGGCGATGCTGCAATACCTCGACGGCGCGAGCAATCGCAAGGGCCGGCCGAACGAGAACTTCGCGCGCGAGGTGATGGAACTTTTCACGCTCGGCGAAGGCCACTATACGCAGCGCGACGTGTCCGAGGCCGCGCGCGCGTACACCGGCTGGGGGCTCGATCCCGATACGCTCGCGTACGCGTTCCGGCCGAACGTTCACGACGACGGCATGAAGACCGTGCTCGGCGAAGCCGGGCGCTTCGACGGCGACGCGGTGCTCGACATCCTGCTCGCCCGTCCCGAGACTGCGCGCTTCGTCGTTGCGAAGCTGTGGCGCGAATTCATCTCCGATACGCCCGATTCCGACGTCGTCGAGCACGTCGCCGCGCGATTCAGGCAGAGCGGCTACGACATCAAGGCGGCGCTCGCGGGGCTGCTGTCGTCGGATGCGTTCTGGGCCGATCGCAATCGCGGCGTGCTCGTCAAGTCGCCGGCGGAGCTCGTGGCCGGCACCGTGCGGCTCTTCGACGTCGGCTATGGCGACGCCGCGCCGCTCGCGAGCACGCTGCGCACGCTCGGCCAGAACCTGTTCTACCCGCCGAACGTGAAGGGGTGGCCGGGCGGCGCGATCTGGATCAACAGCTCGACGCTGCTTGCGCGCAAGCAGTTCGTCGAGCAGATGATGCGCGCGACGGAGGCGCCCGGCATGCGCGCGGCGCCCGGTTCCCACGACATGGCCGGCAAGCCGGTGCCGATGCGGCGAGGAATGCGCTTCGATCTCGACGCGTGGCTCGCCGCGTATCGGACGAAGCCGCAGGCGCAGCCGGACCTGTCGATGGCGTTGCAGATGCAGCATGCGGTGCTGCCGATTTCGCCCGTCGCGGCGATCGAGGCCGGCGCGACGAGCAGCGCGTATTTGCAGGCGCTGCTGATGGACCCGGCGTATCAACTGAAGTGACGAACATGAAAACGACGACGAGGCGATGCCGCGCGACGCGGCGATCCGCAGGGCGCGTCGAACGCAGAACGAGGAAAGCAGGATGAAACGACGCGATTTTCTGGCCTTGGCGAGTCTCGCCGGGGCCGCGGGCGTATCGCTCTCGATGCCGCACGCATGCGCGGCCACGGCGGCCGGCGCGGCGTCTGCCGTGCACGGCGCGTTTGCGCGTGCATCGGGCGCCGTGAGCTATTCGAACCTGCTGATTCTCGTCGAGCTGAAGGGCGGCAACGACGGGCTCAACACGGTGATCCCGTATGCGGACGCGCTATACCGCACGCTGCGTCCGACGATCGGCGTCAAGCGCGAGCAGGTCGTGCAACTCGACGAGCGCAGCGCGTTGCATCCGGCACTCGCGCCGCTCGTGCCGATCTGGCGCGACGGGCGGCTGGCGATCGTCGACGGCGTCGGCTATCCGCAGCCGAATCTGTCGCATTTCCGCTCGATCGAGATCTGGGATACCGCGTCGCGCGCCGATCAGTATCTGCGCGAAGGCTGGCTCACGCGCGCGTTCGCGCAGGCGGGCGTGCCGCCTGGCTTCGCCGCCGACGGCGTCGTGCTCGGCAGCGCGGAGATGGGGCCGCTCGCGAACGGCGCGCGCGCGATCGCGCTCGTCAATCCCGCGCAGTTCATTCGCGAGGCGCGGCTCGTGCAGCCCGTGTCGCTGCGCGAGCAGAATCCCGCGCTCGCCCACGTGATCGACGTGGAGAACGACATCGTCAAGGCGGCCGACCGGCTGCGTCCGCACGCGGGCATGCCCGCGCTCGCGACCGCGTTTCCGGCCGGGCCGTTCGGCACGTCGGTGAAGACCGCGATGCAGGTGCTCGCCGCGTGCGACACGCCGCAGCGCACGCCAATGCCGGGGCAGGGAGTCGCGGTGCTGCGCCTTACGCTGAGCGGCTTTGACACGCACCAGAACCAGCCCGGCCAGCAGGCGGGGTTGCTGAAGCAACTGGCGGAAGGGCTCGTCGCGATGCGCTCGGCATTGACGGAGCTCGGGCGCTGGAACAATACGCTCGTGATGACGTATGCGGAGTTCGGCCGGCGCGCGCGGGAGAATCAGAGCAACGGCACCGATCACGGCACGGCCGCGCCGCATTTCGTGATGGGCGGGCGCGTGCGCGGCGGCCTGTACGGTGCGCCGCCCGCGCTCGCGCGGCTCGATGGCAACGGCAACCTGCCCGTCGCGGTCGACTTTCGTCAACTCTATGCGACGGTGCTCGGCCCGTGGTGGGGGCTCGACGCGACGAGCGTCCTGCAGCAGCGCTTCAAGCCGCTGCCGTTGTTGCGCGCGTGACGGGCGGCGCGCGTCAGCGGCGCCGCGCGGCGCGCCATGCGATCCACAGCTTGCGGATCGGCGTGAGCGCGAGCCGCTGGTGCAGCACCTGGAAGCCGTCGCGCTCGATCTCGTCGAGTACCGCGAGCGCGAGCGCGCCGAGCGCGCGCAGCGTGCGCTGCGTAGGGCGCTCGCTGGCGGGGATGCCGGACAGCGACGTGTTGAGCGCATCGCGCGCACGCGAGGCCTGGAAGCGCATCAATTCGGTGTACGCGGGGCTGTAGCGGCGGTTGAGGAGGTCGGCCGCCGTCACGCCGTAGCGCTGCAGTTCGTCGATCGGAATGTAGATGCGGCCGTGGCGCGCGTCCTGCCCCAAATCCTGTACGAATTGCGCGAGCGTCAGTGCGTGCCCGAGCGGCTGCGCCCAGCGCGCGTCGTCCGCGGCCGGCCGACTCGCGCTCGCGCGCGCGACGAGCCCCGCGAACGTGCCCCCCGTATGGTCGACGTAGCGGCGCAGGTTCGCGAAGTCCAGATAGCGTGCCTGCTCGAGATCCATCCCATAGCCGGCGACGAGCGTTTGCAGCGCGTCGACTTCGCGTGCGATGTCCGGATGGTGCGCGGCGAGCGCCTGCGATACCGGATGCGACGGATTGCCGGCCGCGAGCGCGGCGAGTTCCTTTTGCCACCACGCGAGTTTCGTGTGACCGATGGTTGGATCGCTGACTTCCTTCACCGTCTGTTCGAGCTCGCGTCGCAGCGCGAAGAGCGCGGCGACGAGCGGCTGGCGCGCGAGCGGCGCCTGACGCAGTGCATAGTAGATGCTGGAGCCGGGCGGTGCGGCTTTCTGCTGGCAGTATTCGTCGAAATTCACGGGGACAGGAACGAGTGGGGCGAGATCGGCTCGGACGGGCGCGGGGCCGTTCGACGGCGCGGCGTCGCGGCCGCCTCGCGGAGACATCGGCGGATTCTAGCATCGCGGCAAAGGAGACGCCGGCCGCTAGAGACAAGCGCAGGGAGATCGGTTAGAATCTCGCGCTCGCGCTTTTCGGGCGGTCGCGGCAGCGACGCGCAAGCCCGTTCGGCGCAGTATTTTTCGCGTGCGTGAGTGGCGAAATTGGTAGACGCACCAGGTTTAGGTCCTGACGCCCGCAAGGGTGTGCCGGTTCGAGTCCGGCCTCACGCACCATCAAGCATTTCCATACGACACCCAAAATCACCATAAGGCATTTGTTTTTCAATGGCTTGTGTCGATTTTCGCGGTTGCCTTCCTCCTCCTGATCGCCACACGAAAACACGCTAAACCACGCCCCGCTACGCAGGGGGTTACGCATGGCGTCGTTCGCAACGACCGCGGCTGGCGGCTGGCGCGCAGAAGTCTACATCAAGGGCGTTTGGGACTCGGCCTCCGTGATGCGAAAGCCGAGGCTCAAGCCCGGGCGCTCAAGCGCGAGACTGAATTGCGATCGATCGCTGCCGGATAGGGCAGCAAAACTCATACGCATCGCGATTCCGCGGTTTTTTCGCAGGCGGGAATCATCTTTCTATATGAACCTGATACGCGCTTGCCAACGCGCGACGCGAATGAAATTCGACAAAAAAAGCCGCCGGATCGCAGTTGATACGTTTCTTGATGGCCCTTGGGCGCCGCCTTGATCTCGTTTGCGGAAAGCATCCGGCCGGGTGTCCATGCCGGATGAGGCTTCGGCGATCGCGATGGGGTAGCCGGCAGTGCTGGTGAACCCGAATGTAGGAAATGACCGTGCCAAAAGTGAATCGTTTTGAATGCATCGGGTAGAAATTGGAAAATTCAAATATGCCTTTGAATGCAAATGATATTTCACCGATGCAAAAGAGGGCGTCTCGGTACAGTGCCAATCGGCGTGTTTCAAACATGAGGCACAAAGTGCTCGCCGAAATTAACGGGGCGAATCGAGCAGTGTGGAAAATCCACATTTCTCTTTGCATTCAGCCGCTTGTCGGCTTGGCATCGCCGATGCGTGATGGTTTGCCGGATTGGCGCAGTCGGCCAAGCCGTCCCCCCATCACCTCAGGAGAATTCCATGAGCAAAACTCTATTGGCGTCCGCTGCAGTCCTCGCCCTAGGATTCAGCGGCTACGCGATGGCGAACCCATGTGGCGATAGCCAAACGTCATGCAATCAGCGATCCGATGACGGATCCAACAGCCTGTCCAACACAGTAAGCTCGGCTCAAACCAGTACCGCCGGGTCCAATGCAAATGAAATCTCGTCTGGCTCAAGGGTCTATCAGGATTCCTATAACACCTCCAAGATCGTCGCAATCAGCAAGCTCGACGGATTCGTGAGCAACGTCCAAATCCATGGCATCGGCAACCAGGCGACCAACTGGGGCGACGCCAGCGGCGGACGCGGCGGCAGGGGGGGCGCCGGTTCTGGCTATGGCGGCACGGGTGGAAACGCCGGCGCAGGCGGCTTGGGCGGCGCGGGCGGCAGTGGGGGCAGCGCGCACGACGGCAGCGCCACTGCGGGCAACGCCAGCAACGGCCGCGTGACGGCCGGCAACGGCAATGCCGGTAGCGGCGGGGACGGCGGCTCACCTTCCGCCACCGGTGGGCAAGGCGGCGATGCCAGTGCCACTGGCGGCAGGAGCGTCGGCAGGGGCGCAGGCGCAATCGCAGCTTCGGTCGGACTGGGCGGCGACGGCACGGGCAGCGGCTCAGGCCATGGCGCCGGCATGGGCAGCGGTAGCACCGGGCGTGCCACCGCCACGACACGCGGCGGTGGAGCAGCAACGGCATCAGGCGGCGGCACAGGAACTGGCACCGGCACCGGTACCGGTACCGGCACGGGTAGCGGCGTAGGCGGCGCGGGGTCGGCGGGTGCATCGATGGCTTCGGGCGGAGCAGGCTCGGGCACGGGTGGCTTGGCGACAGCTTCGGGTGGCGCGGGCGGCACGGCGACGGCCAGCGCGGGCAGCGGCGGCGGAGGCGGCGCGGGCACGGGCGGCAACGCGACCAACGGCGACAATTCGACGTCGGCTAGCAACGGCAACGCGATCGCAGGCAACGGTGCGGGTGGCGGGGTCGGCGCGGCAGGCGGCGCAGGCGGCACCGGCAGCGGCGGCACCGGTAACGGCGCAGCCGGCGGCGCGGGTGGCGCAGGGGGATCCAACACCGTCAATGCGGGGTCGTTCAGCATTTCCAACGCAATGGCGAGCGTCGGACAAAGCGCAGCCGGCATCATGGTTGCCAACCAGAACAGCGGCATGGCGTCGCTCGTCCAGCAGGCTGTGACCGTGCAGGCGAACCTGACCGTCGGGCGTTAGAACAGCCCGTCAGCACAGATGAACCATGCGAATTGCCGTGGGGTGCTGGCCATCCCACGGCTATCGTTCCATGGCCAGACGGACAAGACGGACGGCGGGGGCGAGTGGGCCGAATGGCCGGCCCGCCGTCATCGTCGAATTTCGTCCCGATTTCCGTCGGTCGACGGTCACGCAAATTCCGCTCTCCGCGCGTGCTTGGTTCGAGCAAGCTCGCGCGGGGCGCAAGGAGACAACCATGCGAGTGCGAAAGGCATTTTCGCTGGCGATATTGCCTGCGGTGCTGCTGCTGCCGGGTTTGACGGCTCAGGCGGCGCCTGACGAGTCACGATCAATTGCCATGGATGCGCCTGTGCGTGCTGCGTCGAGTTCTGCGCCTTCCGCACCGGTTGCACTCGTGGACGGCGCTGTGCTCGCTACAGCCGCGGTCGTCGCGCCGCCTGCCGCAGGCGCCGCGACCGCGCACGAGGACAGCTTCGGGGTCGCGATGACTCCCGAGCAACTCGACGAGCATCGGGGCGGCGATGCGCTGGTCGGCCAGAACTATCTGACCGGCGTGGTTTCCGACAACACTGCGAGCAGGGTTTCGACGGGTTCGAATTCGATTGCCGACGGGTCGTTCGCCAATTCGAGCGGCTTGCCGACGGTCATTCAGAATACCGGCGCCAACGTGCTGATTCAGAACGCAACGGTACTCAACGTGCGCTTCGGAAACTGAGCGATGAAACACTTTGCTGCAGTGTCGATGGCGTCGCTCGCGTGCGCGGTATCCTGCCCGGCCGCACATGCGGACGAGATGACCGTCGTCGATCCGGCGGGCGCGGGCTACGCGATGCGAGTCACGAGTCTCAAGGAGGCGCGCTTCAAGCGGACCGTCAGGCAGCAGTACGATTTCAGTTGCGGGTCGGCCGCGGTCGCGACGCTGCTGACTTACCAGTACAACTATCCGATGAACGAGGAGATTGCCTTCGCGCAGATGTGGGGGAACGGCAATCAGGAGAAGATCCGTCGCCAGGGATTCTCGCTGCTCGACATCCGGCGCTTTCTCGAGGCGCGCGGGTTCGTCGCGGACGGCTACGAACTGCCGCTGCAAACGCTCGCAAACACGAACACACCGGCGATCGTGTTGATCACCGAGAACGGCTATCACCATTTCGTGGTCGTCAAGGGGCTGCGCAACGGGCGTGTGCTGATCGGCGATCCGGCCACTGGCACGCGACCGATCCCGCAGGCAAGTTTCGAGCAGAAATGGGAAGACCATGTGCTGTTCGTGATTCACAACAAGCCCGAACTCGCGGTGTTCAACGATCCACGCGACTGGCGCGTCGCGCCGAGCGCGCCGCTTTACACCGGCATCAACCGCGACGGCCTGTACAACGTGACGGTTCCCAAGCATGGCCCGAGTGACTTTTGAGGACTGTCATGAGATCAGAGACCAGAAAGTTAGCCAGCGTCGCTACGATTGTGTGCGGCGGGATTGCGTCCACGGGCGCAGGGGCGATGCAGAATGGATCGCCGGCTGTGACCGTCGAACGTGTCGCGCAGATGAGCGGCGCATTGTCGGCATCCGAGACGAGAGGGGGCGCCGAAATCGCGCCGGCAGCGCCGCGGGCCGAGGTGACGCCCATCTCGTATGCCGCGCCGATCGCGATTCCGGAGCGCGCGGTCAGATCCTTCGCATCGGAGTCCGATCTCGCGCGGGACGATCGGAGTTGGCCTGCGGGCGTCGCGGTCGCGCTTAGCGATGAACGCCTCGACGCGATGCGCGGCGGCTTCGATCTGCCGGGCGGACTGAAGGTCTCGTTCGGCGTGTCGCGTGCCGCATTCGTGAATGGCAATCTGGTCACGGCGACCAACTTCAACATTCCGGACATCAGTCAGATCACCGCGCAACAGGCTCAGGCGCTGGCGGCCTCGAACGCGGGCGCGCTGATTCAGATTGGCCGCGGCAACGCCGTGCAGCCCGGCGTGCTGCCGGCGCTGACCGGCTCGGTGATCCAGAACACGTTGAACAATCAGCGCATCCAGGCGCTGACCACGATCAACACGTCCGTCAACACGCTGTCGATGTTCAAGAACCTGAATATCATGTCGACGCTCAACAACGCGCTTACCAGCGCGTTGCCGGGCAGGTGAGCGGGTGGCGGCGCCCTTGTCGGGCGTTCGTGCGACGCGTCGCCTGCCGCTAGCAACGCACGGCGATCAGAACGAAATCGGTACGCGCAGCGTCATTACCACGTCCGGCGTGTCGCGCGTGAGGCCTGCGCCGATCGACAGATTCAGCGTGGTCTTCGGCGTCAGTCGGTACGAGTAGCCGATGAGCAGCGTGCCGAGGATCACGCGCACCGAGCTCGGCACTGTCTGGCCGTTCTGTTTCGTGGGCAGCACGATGCTTTGGTCGTAGCCGAGGCTCACGGATGCCTTCTCGTTCAGCGCGAGTCCCATGCCGATGTTGAAGCCCCAAATGTCGCCGGGCTGCACGCTGCCGATGAAGTCCTTCTGTCCGTCGCGAATCGTGAGGCTGAGGTCGTTGCGCCCGAAGCTGTGCAGATAGCTGAAGTTGCCGAAGAAGACGACCGGATCGGACGGGAAGAGCCAGGTGAGGCCCGGCTGGATCGCGTAGAAGCCGGAGCCGGTCGGCTGCTGGAGCGGCAGGCCGGTGCCGGTGGTATTGCCGACGCAGCGCGTGACGCAGTCGGTGACCACGTCGAACGGGCTCTTGCCGGTGGCGGTCTTGAAGCGGAGCCAGCCAATGTAATAGAACTTGTCGGGCCCGCCGGCATTGAACTGGTAGCGCAGCGTCATTTCGACGTCGCCGATGCCGCGGCCGTTACTGTTGAACGCGTTGTCCTGTGCGGAGCCGGTGAAGATCTCGCGGCTGATCGTGTCGGTCGTCGAGTACACATAGGGGACGCGGACTTCGACTTCCATCCGGTTGGTGATCCCATAGCGCACTGCGAGCGCGGCTGTCAGCACCGTCGACTTGATTTCGCGCACGTCGATCAGGCCGATCAGGAGTGCCGGGATGATCGTATAGCCGACGAGTGCGACACGGTCCGACGACGAATAGCTGAACTGGAACGACGGCTCGAGGACGAATTTGTGCTTTGGCGTCAGCACGCCGGGCTGATCGAAGATCGGCGCGACGGCAGGTGTCGTGGTCTCCGGTACGGGCGCTTGGCCGACCGGCTGGCTCGGCGACGGTATTGCTTCGGCCGCGGGTTGCGCGTTGCCGGGAGCGCTGCTCGCCGTTCCGGCGACGGCGCCTGCGGCGCCAGTCTCGGCCGGCGGCGCTTCTCCGCTGGTGTCGCCGGTGCCCGCGCCGCGCTTGTTCGCGAGCGCTCCGGCGTCCAGTGCCCGGCTCAGGCGTGCGAGATTCGCCTCTTCGTCGGCAAGTTTGCGCTTGAGCGCTTTCAGTTCCTTGAGATGACTATCGAGTGCCTGGCGTAGCGTGGAGATGTTCTCCTGCGCCGACTGAACCTCCAGCGATTGCGCTTGCGCTTCGGCATGAAAGAGCAACACGGTTGCATAGGTGATGGTGCGGATGTGGCGAAATGGCATGCGCTTCATGGTGCGTCTCCATGATTAGGCTTGCAGATTCACCCCCGGTGTACTTCGACAACAGGCCGGCGCACACGGCTTCGGATCGCTTTGGATCACTTCGGGTCGTAGGGCGCCAAGCCTGAACGAGTGTCGCGTCACACGCGGGCCAATGGATGTTTCTTTGGCGGCATCGATGCGCGCTCGGTTGAGCGGAAGGCAACTTCGGCAGCAAGGCCGCGCTCCGATATAGGAATGTCACGTCGACAACATCACCACAACGTCATAACCCGCCATCAAAAAAAACGCAGCGGCGGACTTCAAAAGGCTAATGCAGGCAGCGTTCGAAAGCCAACCAGACAAACCCTTGATTGTGTGGCGTGCTACACAAGGACACCTGCTTCGCGGGGGCTTCCATGCTAACGCAATGCACGTTTCGCGCCTGCGATATACGGGGCGAGCGCCGTCTCCATGTGCACGTGCACGTCGTTTTTTTGCAAGCGTCAGACGCATTGTTTCGATCCGACGAAGCACTGGGTGGCTGCCCATTGTCGGCGGAGCGATCGTATGCGAATCGCACGGGGTTATCTCGTGAAACGGCCGCGTCAAACGTGAACCTGGTTAACCACCGTTCCGCGCGGCGGTGAATTGAAATGCACCGCACAGGCTGCGGCAGGTTCAGCTTGCGCGTATCGGCATCTCGCCGCGACGCGCGACGAACTATTTTGCCTCCCAAAGTCGCCGTTAAGGCGGACAGTGGTGAGGGGCTGAAGAGGGGAGATGACGGCCTACGACGTTCGGCGGAAGTCGGCCATGAACGGCCGGTCGCAGTGACGTTTCCATTGAATGCCTTTGGCGATGACCTAAGCTGAAGTGGGTCCGGCGCGCAGCGGCATGGTCGGCCAAGCAGGGACGGTCAGCGGATGTTGAGCGTCCGGTTCCGAGCACGTGAAACAACCCTCACTGACCGTTATGAAGAACGGCCAAAAGCAATGGGCAATTGTCGCCGCAGCTTCAGTTGCGGTTTGCTGGTTCGCCAGCTCGTCCAAGCGGCTGGCGCTCTGGCGACGTAAGCCGCTTAAAGGGAGGATGGCAATGAAGTACATGATCAGCTGGGTCGAACGCCCGCAAGGTTCGCCTGCGGAATACGAGAATGCCCAGAAGCGAATCCTTGCTGTGTTTAGGCAGTGGAAGGCGCCAGCCAATTTCAAGATCGAGTCGTTCGTTGTGCGCGTGGGCGAGTGGGGTGGGCATAGGTTGGTTGATTGCGACGATCCGTTGGCGGTCCACAAAGCTTGCTCGACATTCCCCGCATTTGAATTTCGGGCACACCCCGTAGTTGCCGTCGAGGACGCCGTCCGGGTCGAGCTCGAAGCGATCGCCTGGCGCGACGGACTGAAAGGCAAGTGACATTGGGGAGGATCATGTCGTCATCATGTCGTGCGCAACCGCGACACTATCCGCTTCGGGCGGTCACGCCCGAAGCGGATCAAGCCCCTCGACCAATCGCATCAGCGCATCCAGTCACCCTTGCTTCAGGACCCGCGTGCAAGTGCTCGACCGTTGCGCCGCGTATTCCCACACAGCGGGTGTCGGCAAGGTCCAGTCGTCGATAGTGTCTATCGGCGTGTCAAAGTGCGGGCCGAAGGGCAAACAGCCCCGGCGTGAAACACGCATGAAACCGGGGCTGTCGGGTACGTCAATGCAGTTGTCGCTTCAGATCGGAAAGTTCCGAATGCATCGAACTTACTGCATTCATGATCTTGGCATCGAGACCACCGGCCTGTTGGCACGCACGTTCAGCACGATCACCGATACGTTCGAGATCGTCGACGCACTGCCGGATACGATCTTCATCGTTGGACGTCATGAACTTCTTCGCTGACTTGCATTCCTTGTCCAACTCATCCACCCAGTTGATCAGGTCCTTTGGAATCGTCCTGTCGGCGTGACAGGTCCGTGATGCCTCGCTCACGGTTTGCTGCAGATGGGCAAAGCGCTTTTGGATTTCACTGGCTTGCAACATGATGAATTCCTCCTTGAACGTCAGTTCCGGATGAACTCGGGCAGCAGATATCTCAGCGTTGCCCGTCATATCGCCAGTCGCTCGCTTCAATCGGCCGTCGGCAATACTGCGTCGCATCAAAGCTGCAACCGAGCCCGCGGAAGGTGCACTTTCTAGTGTAGGCCACTACCGTACGGAATAGTAAGCCGGACAGGCCGCCACGACGCGACATGGAAGGGCCGCGCCGTGCACCGCTGACGGCGCAGGCTGATTGCCCGAGGCAATATCGCCTGTGCGCTTGCGCCCGGTGAACTGCAAGGACTCCGGACCCCGAATACGTATGGCCCTGGATGCCAGACGCGTCGTCCCATCGATAAGCGATCGATAAAAGACGGAAACCGGACAATTTCGCTCGGGGTCAAATACGCTCGGCGATGTTCCGCTTCGCGCCATGCGGCGAGCGCGTGCCGCCGTTTATCCATCGGAACATGCGACGCACGCCTTCGGCACGCGCGGCGCTTGCGGCGCGTCATCCGTGTGCGGTTCGACGTATCGAGTCGAGCGGCATCTGAACGCTGTATTCGATCGAGCGATCGCGGCCGATCGTTTCGCACAATCTTCCGAACCAAGCACACAATCTGCAGTCGATTCATCGAGACACGCGCGCGGCGGTACCGCCTGCCGCTGTCGAGCGACTTCCTCAATCTTTTGCTTTCTTGCCAGACCCGCATCACGTCCAATTCACTCGCGCTGGATCCGGTTTTTTTCGATCTTCTCGCCGACAGCCGCCTTCGGCTGACCGGCGCTTCGCGGCTCGACTCCGAGGTGCCGTACGCGGACGGCCCGCGCTGGCTCTACGAGGACGCGCCGTTTTGCGTGCTGGCTCACGACACGGACGAAGACCCTCGCTAGATCTATGCGAACGAGACCGTGCAGCGATGTTTCGAATACAGCAGGGACGAGAGACGACGGCGCTGTATTCGCGGCTGTCCGCGGAGCACCCGAATCGCGAAGCGCGCGCGAGGCTGCTCGAATCGGTGCGCATGCGAGGCTTCGCGACCGGCTATCGCGGCTTGCGGATTTCGAAGTCGGGACGGCGCATCTGGAGCGAAGATGTCACCGTCTGGAATCTGATCGATCACGAAGGGACGTATCGGGGCAGGCCTCGACCTATCGCCGGTGGACGGAAATCTGATTCGCGGTGGCAGTTCGCCGTTCGCCGCGCGCTGCCGAGTCGCCGCGGGCCGACGCGAGCTGGAGTTGCGTGCCGAGAACGTATCGCTCGGCGAATGCGCGTCGCTCGGCGATCGCATATTCGAGCGGCCGCCGCGCTCTTTCTGCTGCCGCTGCCGCTGCGCATGCGGCTCGCTCGCACGAACAGCCGATCAATACGTCGACCGATAGTCGGCCCCCTGATCGAACCGGTTCTGCCAATGCTTCAGGTATTGCGCGGCGAGCGCCGGATTGTTCCAGACGACGAGCACGTTCTCCGAATTGCGCGCGGCCGCGGCTGCGCTGTAGTTGAACGAGCCCGTCTCGACATGGCGGCCATCGACGACGATGTATTTGTCGTGATGGATCGCATAGCGGTCGATCGTGCGCGTCGGCACCTTCGCGTTGACGAGCAGGTTGAGCGCCTGCTTCGATGCCTTCGAGCGATTGCCGTCGTTGTCGACGACGAGCGCGACGTCGACGCCGCGACGATGCGCGTCGAGCAACGCCCGCACGACTTTCGGCGACGTGAACGAATAGCCCGCGAGGCGGATCGACGCGCGCGACGCGCCGATCACCTTCAGCACGAGCGTCTCGGCGCCGCCGTCGGGCGAGAACGCGGCTTCGACGACCTGCCCGGCGGGCGCCTCCTTCGCGGGCGACGGCAGCGCGTCGGCGATCAGGTCGAAGAGGCGGGTAAGCAGCGATTCGGAATTCGTCTTGCTGACGGCGGGCGGCGCAGCAGACAGGAAAACGACGGCGAGACACGCGGCGGCGAGCCGCTTTTGCAACTGCATGTGATTCTTGGACGCTCGAAACGAAGGAGGACGAGAGTGTAACGGCAACAGCGCGATTTTTCGCCGCTTCGCCGAGAACTTTGTGCCGGCGGATGAAGACGCACGGCGCCGCGCGGCGCCGCATCGTTTCGTCTGGTTTCGTTTCGTCAGTAGCCGAAGCTCGTTGCCATCTCGTCGATCAATTGCCGCTGAAACGCGTTGAAGCGCTCGCCGGGCTGCTGCGCGATCGCGAGTTCGAGCATCGGATCGGCGACGTCGGTGCGCATGTCCGACAGCGCCTCGACGATCGCATGTCCGCAAAACGGTACGTAGGCCTCCGAATAACCGCCTTCGTGGACGACGACGAGCCGCCCGCCGCAATGCCGCTGCGCGGCTTCCTTCACCGCATGCGTCATGAACCGGTAGCTGTCGCTGTGCAATTGCATTCGCGCGAGCGGGTCGACCGCGTTCGCGTCGAGCCCGCTCGCGACGACGATGAGCTCCGGCTTGAACGCATCGAGCGCGGGCAGCACGATCCGCTCGAACGTGTAGCGGTACGCATCGTCGCCCGCGCCCGCGAGCAGTGGAACGTTGACGTTCGCGCCGACGCCCGCGTCCGCGCCGCGCTCGTCGGCGCCGCTGTAGCCGGGCGGAAAGCAGCGGTCCTGATGCAGCGAGATCGTCAGCGTGTGCGGATCGTCATAGTAGATCGCCTGCGTGCCGTTGCCGTGATGCACGTCCCAGTCGATCACGGCGACGCGCTCGATCCGGTGCGTCGCGCGCGCGGCTTCGAGTGCGATCGGAATGTTCGCGAACAGGCAAAAGCCCATCGGCTTGTCGCGCAGGCAATGGTGGCCCGGCGGGCGCGACAGCGAGAACGCGTTTGCCGCGCGTTCGGCGAGCACGACGTCGACGGCGGCGAGCGCGAGCCCCGCCGACAGCGCCGCGATTTCGTAGCTGCCCTTGCCGAACGGCGCGAGCTCGCCGAGATCGCCGCCGCCCGCGTCGCTCGCGCGCCTGAACGCTTCGAGGTAATGCGCGGGATGGATGCGCAGCAGATCGGCGTCGGTTGCGGCGGGCGCGCTTTGCATGTCGAGACGTGCGGCGAGCCCCGATGCGTGCACGAGCGACAGCAGTCGCCGCTTCGAGTCGGGCGATTCCGCGTAGCCCGCGCTCGACGGCGGCTGCACCCAGCCGCCGACCGGAAAGAACAGCGCATGCGCGCCGCCCGTGTGCCAGAAAGTGCGTTCGTCGGTGAAGAAAGCGGTTTTTTTCATTGCGATGAGCTGAAGCGATGAAGGAGAGGGAAGCGACATGCGGCGTCAATGCGCGCCGCGCTCGACGCGCAGCAGCGCCGCGAGCGAGAGGACGGACACGGTTGCGGCGATCGTGAACAGCGCGCGCAGCGTGCCGCCGCCGTCGAGCAGCAGCCCGGCGACGAGCGGCCCGGCGGCGAGCCCCGCGCCGATCACGAAATTGAGCGTCGCGATCAGGCGTCCCGTCGTATCGACAGCCGCGACGCTCGCGAGAATGAACGGCAGGACGAACGTCCACGCAAACTTGAAGCCGAAGATCGCCGTCGTGTAGCCGGATGCGTTCGGCATCGCCGCGAGCATGACGAGCGATGCGGCGAGGATGCCGTATCCGACGTAGAGCATCGCGCGCCGCGCGGCGCGGCCGCCTAGGTACGACGCGAGCGCGGCGCCCGCGATCCCCATCAGGCTCGCGATCGCGAGTACGTTGCCGCTCGCCTGCGCGTCGAAGCCGACCGCGGCCGCGGCCTTGTTCGCGAAGGTCCACACGCCGCCGATCGCAAGATAGAACGTCCGCACGCCGCCGATCGCGAACGCGGTCGGTGCGCGCGACGCATCCGGACGTGCGCCGTGAGCGCGTCGGGGACGCGCGCGCGGTACGGCCGGAAAGCGGTTCGCGAGCGGCGCCGCGCACAGCGCGAGCGCGGCGAGCACTGCATACAGCGCGCGCAATCCGACTGCATCGAACAGATGCGGCAGCAGAAAGAGGCCGGCCGCGCCCGCGATCAACTGGCCGACGACCCAGAGCCCGTAGACGCGATCGCTATTGCTGCTCGCCGCGGCGCTCGTCATGCAGAGCACCATCAGCGTGCCGCCGCCGAGCGCCGTTACCGCGCGCAGCGCGAGGAGCGGGACGAAGTCCGGCATCGTCACGGCAGTCGCGAGATTGCCGACGCAGAACGCGGCGGTCGCGCACCACGCGACGCGCCGCGCGTCGACGCGGCCGAGCCACAGATACGACGGCAGCGTCGCGAGGCAGAACGCGCCCAGCTCGACGAAGAAGTACGTGCCGATCTGCGAAGCCGACAGTCCGAGCTGCGCGCCGAGCTGCCCGGCGACGGCGGGCGCGACGAGCAGCAGGAGCGGCGTGATCGCAGCGAACGCGACGAGCGCGGCGAGCGTGCCGCTCGTGAAATCGGGCGCGTCGTCGGACGGCGTCGCGCACGGCAGCGTGGAATCTTGCAGCAATGTTTTCATGGTCGTGATCTCGAAGGCTCAATTCAGAAGACGTGGTACATGCCGAGCATCGCGCCGAACTGCGATGTGCCGGCGAGCGGCGTCGGGTCGTATTCGTAGACGGTCTGTGCGCTCTGGCCGCTGTTTTTCGCGTAGCCGAGGTTCAGGTACGCGACGGTGCGCTTCGACAGCGAATAGGTCGTGCTCGAGATGAAGAGCGTCGGGTGGCCGATCCGCTGCGTCGGCGAATCGGTGTGATAGATGCCGCCCGCGAAGCCGAGGCGTCCGCTCGTCTGATAGCGCGCGCCGCCCCAGACGATCGTGCGCGCGGGATCGAGATCGCCCGTCAGGCGTTCGACGCCCGCATAGACGGTGAGCGGCAGCGACGCGAACGCATAGCGCGCGGCGAGCGTGCCGATCGCGCGCCGCTGCGCGGAGCGCTCGACGCCGCCGTCGAGCGTGCCGTGCGATTGATGCACGACGGCGCTCGCCGACAGCCCGTTGCTCGTGAACTGTCCGCCGAACTCGAGCACGCGCCCGGCGCGCGTGTTGCCGGCGATGCCGCCCGTCGCGGCGAGCGCCTCGACGTCGAAGCCTGCGAACGTCGCCGACTGGTACTTGATCGAGTTGTCGATGAAGTTCGCCGACAGCGGCACGAGGACGCCCTGGCCGCTGTACGCCGCGTACCAGAGCGGGTCGTAGAAGAGTGTCTTGTCGAACAGCGTGCTGAACTGACGGCCGAGCGTGACGGTGCCGGCCGGGCCGCCGATGCCGACGTACGCGCCGCGAAAGAACGCGTAGCCCGGCACCGTCGACGTGCCGTCGTTCAGGTTGATGCCCTGCTCGAGCTTGAAGAGCGCGCGCCAGCCGCCGCCGAGATCCTCTTCGCCTTTCAGTCCGATCTGGGACGGTAGGATTCCGTAATTCTGCAGTTGCCATGCGCCTTTGGGGCCGTCGGCATGCGACAGATATTGCACGCCGGCATCGGCGACGCCGTACAGCGTGAGCGTCGACTGGGCATGCGTCGAACCGGATAGCGCAGCGAGCGTCGCGGTTGCCGCGAGCGCGCGCCGTCTGCGTGTGTGCCTGAACGTCCTCATCGCTTTGTTTCTCCAAACCGGGTGATCGTTTTTGTGGGAGGCGTCCGCAGTGTCGGTAGCGGCGATGTCGCTGCAAAGCCGTTCAGATGAACGGTGCGGGAAACCCTCAAGGCGTCCTGAATGCCGTCGTGCCGGTGTGTGTGCGCGGTCCGGGCGCGGCGGCACGGATGGCGCAGCGCGGCAGCGCACCGATACCGTTCAAATGGATGGGGCATTCGTGCGTTCGCGCGCGGGCGGTTTTCAAAAAAGGCCGGCGGCTATAATCGATCGCTCATCGAAGCGCACAAGGCCGGCGATACGAGCGGGCAAGGGAGCGGTCAGTGGTGGCGATCAGAGGGGGGATCCGGCAGGACATCGATGCGCTGCGCGACGTGCCGGCGGCGATCGTGCTCGACGAAGCCGCGTGGCCGCCGCTTGCGCTGCGCAGGCGCGACTTCGACGGCGTCACGCAGACGCCGGGCGCGGCGTCGCGCGAGCTGAGCCTGTTGCTGCTCGACCTGTATGCGGTTGCGAGCCGCGCGTCGATCGGCGAATTCGAGTGCCGGTTCTTCCAGCTGCTGTCGCGCTATCTGCCGTTCGACGCCGGATGGACGGGCGTCGCGAACCACACGCCGACCGGCCCCGTGATGCACAACAGCTATCTGTTCCGGCTGCCGCACGAGTTCTTCGCCGACTGGAAGCGCGTGCGCGATTGCGATCCGCTCGCGCATCGCACTTTGCATGGCGCGTATGGCCAGGCGGCGATCCTGTCGGTCGTCGAGCCGGGACTCGACGGCCGGTTTCGCGACTGGTGCGTCAAGTACGGGCTCGCTCAGCTCATGTGCGTGTGCACGCTCGACCGTCGTTTCGGACTCACGACGTTCATGTCGATCTACCGGCAGGGCTTGAATCGTCAGTTCACCGAAGACGACGCGCGCCGCTACGAAGACGTCATTCCACATCTCGCGGCCGCGCTGACGATCAATCGCGCCGCGCAATTGGGCCGCTTGCGCAGCGAGGCGGCCGCATCGACGGTGCGCGCGATCTGCGACAACTTCGGCGTGCTGCATCACGCGGACGCCGGCTTCGGCGCGGTGCTGCGAACCGAGTGGCCGGACTGGAGCGGCTCGCGGCTGCCGCCGGCGCTCGTCGATCACATGCGCCGCCATGCGTCGCAGGCGTATTCGGGTGATGCGCTGCGAATGCGCTGCGTGCCCGTCGCCGGATTGTTCCAGCTGGAGGTGCGGCCTCGCTCGCTGCTCGACCGCCTGAGCCCGCGCGAGCTCGCGGCGATCCGCTATTACGGCGAAGGGCGCTCGCACAAGGAAGTCGCGCAGCAAATGGAGATCGCGCCCGCCACCGTGCGCCACTATCTGCGCTGCGCGTATCGCAAGCTCGGGATGCACGACAAGAGCCAGATCTCGGGCGTGCTCGGCGAGATCGCTCGCGCTGCGCAAGGCATTGGCGCGGGGCGCGACGGCGACGAGTGATGCGCGATCCGAGCCTGGCGCCGCGCCGAGAAATGGTGGTGGCTGCAACTATTTGACTCTATGCTCGTCGCTTCATCGAACGAGGAGACACGCATATGGATCGAGCACCGGTGCGCGCGGCGATCGTCGGGATCGGCGCGATCGGCGGATTGTTCGCGGCGGCGTTGGCGCGCGCGGGCTGGGACGTGAGCGCCTTCGCGCGCGGCGCGACGCTCGACGCGTTGCGCGAGCACGGGCTGCGGATCGTCGGCGCTGCGGGCAAGCCGGGCGAAGAGGCGGCGGTCGCGTTGCGCGCGAGCGACGACGCGCACGCGCTCGGCGTGCAGGATTACATCGTCGTCGTGCTGAAGGCGCAGGCGCTGCCCGACGTCGCCGCGCGCGTCGCGCCGCTCGTCGGGCCGCGGACGGTCATCGTTGCCGCGATGAACGGCCTGCCGTGGTGGTTCTTCGACAGCTTCGGCGGGCCGCTCGACGGCGCTGTACTCGACGCGGTCGACCCGGGCGGCGCGACGGCCGCGGCGCTGCCGCCTGCGCGCTCGATCGGCTGCGTCGTCCATCTTTCGGCGGCGACGCGCGAGCCGGGCGTCGTCGTGCGCGGGCGCGGCAACCGGCTGATCGTCGGCGCGCCGCGGCCCGAACTGCGCGATCCGACCGCGCGCGTCGCCGACGCGCTCGCGGCGGGCGGCTTCGACGTCGAGCGCTCGGCCGACATTCGCACCGACATCTGGGCGAAGCTCTGGGGCAACATGAACATGAATCCGCTGAGCGCGCTGACGGGCTCGGCGGCGGATCGCCTGCTCGACGATCCGCATACGCACGAGCTCGTGCTGCGGATGATGGAGGAGGCCGACGCGATCGGCGCGCGGCTCGGTTTGTCGGCTGGGATGAGCGGTCCGGAGCGGATCGCGGTGACGCGCCGGCTCGGCGCGTTCAAGACGTCGATGCTGCAGGATCTGGAGACGGGGCGGCCGCTCGAGATCGGGCCGATTCTGGGGGTGTTCCCGGAGCTCGGCCGCAAGCTCGGCGTGCCGACGCCATATTGCGACGCGGTGCTCGGGCTGCTGCGACAGCGTGCGTTCAATTCCGGGCTGTGACGTGTCGTGCGGCGGGCGGTGGCCGATCGACGCGGGCGGTTCGTGAAGGCGCCGCGCGACGGCGCTGCGTGCGTTCGCGCGAACGGGGCGGGCGACGCTTGGGCGCGTGCCGTCGACACGAAGCCGCGAGGCTCGCCGATCAGCCGATCGGCAAATCGGTCAATTCTCCGAATTCGAACGTGAGCGAATAGTCTGCTGAAAACGCAAACGAATCGTCACCGCCGCGACTACCCGATTCACGGCCCCGACGCCCGCGTACCAAGCGGGTCCGGCCGGCCGCCCGTCGAGCGTTCAATCCGTCCGTTCCCGCGCGCGGGCGATGATCTTGTCGAGCGCGTGGCTGAACGCGGCTTTCTCGCTTTCGCTCAGGCAATCGAGCAGCAAGGCGTTCCATTTGCGCGCGATCGGCATGATTTTCCGGTTGAGCGCGGCGCCCGCCGGCGTGAGCGCGATCAGCACGACGCGTCCGTCGGCGTCGCTCGGGCGGCGCTTGGCGAGCCCGCGCCGGATCAGCGCCTCGGCCGCGCGGCTCGCCTGGCTCTTGTCGAGGTTCGCGCGCCGCGCGAGCTCCATGATCGAGAACGGCCCGAACGCGCCGACTGACGCGATGATCCGCGCCTCGGGCAGCGATACGCCGAGCTTCGTCTGATACAGATCGCCGATGCCGCGGTCGGAGAGCTTGTTCAGCACGTGCATCCGGTAGGTCATGAACTGGTCGAGCCCGACTTTGCTGCCTGTCATGTCGTGTCCTGAATGAGGGGTGCGGGCCCGATTGTTGCCGTATCGCGGCGCGCGGTCAACGGTGCGCCGCGCGGGCCGCACGTGCCGAGCGTCAGGCCCGGCCGTAGCGCAGCCGCGTCAACTGCTCGGCCTCGTTCTCGAGCAGGCGCGCGGCGTCGCGCAGCGCGACGTCGAGCGTGATCGGGCCGGGCGCGGGCGAGAAGCAGCCGTCGAAATGACCAGACAATTGCGGCAGCGCCGCCGCATCGACCGCGCCCGACAGCAGCGTCGCCGGCACGCCTGCCGCGCGCGCGTGCCGGCACGCGACGAACGGCGCCTTGCCGTGCAGCGTCTGCGCATCCGAGCGGCCTTCGCCCGTGATCATCCAGTTCGCGCCCGCGAGCGCCGCGTCGAGGCCGATTTGCCGCGCGACGACATCGGCGCCCGGCTCGAAGCGCGCGCCGAGCACGTGCAGCGCGAAGCCGAGCCCGCCCGCCGCGCCGGCGCCGGGCAGATCGCGGGCGCGACCAGCGGAAGTCCCGGTGGGACGGCGGACGAGCGCCGCCTCGACGAGCGCCGCGAAATGATCGAGCGCCGCGTCGAGCGGCGCGACCTGCGCGGGTGTCACGCCCTTTTGCGGGCCGAACACGGCGGTCGCGCCGTGCTCGCCCGTGAGCGGATTGTCGACGTCGGACATCGCGACGAACGACGTCTCGGCAAGGCGCGCGTCGAGCTCGGCGACGTCGACGCTCGCGACGTGCGCGAGCCGCTCGGGCGTCGGCTCGATCTCGCGGCCGTGCGCGTCGAACGCGCGCAGCCCGAGGCCGGCGAGAAGGCCTGCGCCGGCGTCGTTCGTGCTGCTGCCGCCGAGCGCGACGTAGAACGCGCGTACGCCTTCGTCGAGAAGGGCGCGGATCGCGTCGCCCAAGCCCCGCGTGCTGCGCGCGGCGACGGGCACGCTCATGCCGGCCGGATCGGTGATGCCGACGATTTCCGCCGTCTCGACGATCGTCGTGCGCGCGTCGATGAGGCCGACGGCCGCGTCGCGCGGCGCGAGCGACGCGCCGGGCACGCGCAGCGTGCGGCGCGTGCCGCCGTGCGCGAGGAGCGCGTCGAGCGTGCCTTCGCCGCCGTCCGCCATCGGGCAGCGCCGCACGACGGCGTCGGGGCGCGCCCGCGCGACGCCCGCGGCGATCGCGTTCGCCACCTGTTCGGCGGATAGCGACCCCTTGAACGAGTCGGGCGCAATGACGACAACGGGCGCGGGCGAATGCTGCGACATGGTGTCTCCGGATGCTGTTCGTGACGACGGGCGGATCGCGCGGGCGGGCACGGCGGATGCGGTGGGGCGTGCGTGCGGCGCGAAGACCGGCGGGATCGAAAAGGGAGCTTACCGGATGGCCCGCGGGTGCGGGATACCGCGCCGCGCATGTCCGGGATCGCACGGAGGGCGCCGCGCGCGCGATGCTGCGGCGCGCCACCGCCTGAACTCGCGGTGAGAGGAAAATAGTTTGCTAGAATAGTCGATTCTTCCGGCCAAAGCCGTTGCTCCAAGCCGCCGATCGAGTCGCACGCGGAAGTTGCGCGCGGGGTTGAGCGGGTCGCCAGCGCGGCCTGTGCCCGATGCGCTCGCACGAGCGAACGGACGGTGCGCGACAGCGCGTCCGTCGCAAGGCTGGCACGGCAAGGAAAAACCGATTCGCTCGAATAATTTTAGGACGATTGAAGCCATGGCTAACGTTGTTGAAAACCTCGGCAAGCTCGAACGCCGTGTGACGATCTCCCTGCCGAAGGATGTCGTGCAGAAGGAGATCGACGCCCGTATTCAGAAACTCGCGAAGAACGTGCGCATGCCGGGCTTCCGCCCGGGCAAGGTGCCGCTCAAGATGGTCGCGCAGCAGTATGCGGGCCAGGTCGAGGCGGAGGTGCTGAGCGACAAGATCGGTCAGGAGTTCTTCACGGTCAGCCGCGCGGAGAACCTGCGCGTCGCGGGCCAGCCGAGCTTCGAGCCGAAGCAGGACGCAGCGGAGGGCGCGTACGCGTTCGACGCGACGTTCGAGGTGTACCCGGAAGTGAAGATCGGTGCGCTCGAGACGGCTGAAGTCGAGCGCTCGACGACGACGATCGGCGACGCCGAAATCGACCGCACGCTCGACATCCTGCGCAAGCAGCGCGTGCACTTCCACGCGCGGGGCGAAGGCGGCGAGCACGGCGACGGCGGCGCGGACACGGCGGCGCAGAACGGCGACCGCGTGACAGTCGATTTCGTCGGCAAGATCGACGACGTCGCGTTCCAGGGCGGCACGGCCGAAGACTTTGTGTTCGTGCTCGGCGAAGGGCGGATGCTGCCCGAATTCGAGACGGCGGCGCTTGGCCTGAAGACGGGTGAGTCGCGCGAATTCGAGCTGAAGTTCCCGGACGATTACCACGGCAAGGACGTGGCGGGCAAGACCGCGCAGTTCACGGTCACGATGAAGAAGGTCGAGTGGCCGCACCTGCCGGCGATCGACGCCGATTTCGCGAAGTCGCTCGGCATCGAGGACGGCGATCTGACCAAGATGCGCGGCGAGATCAAGGAAAACCTCGGGCGCGAGGCGAAGCGCCGCACGCAGTCGATCGTGAAGAACCAGGTGATGGACGCGCTCTTGAAGATTTCCGAGCTCGACGTGCCGAAGGCGCTGATCGAGCAGGACCAGCAGCGCCTCGTCGAGATGGCCCGTCAGGATCTCGCGCAGCGCGGCGTGCCGAACGCGAAGGATGCGCCGATTCCGGTCGAAATGTTCGCCGATCAGGCCGAGCGCCGCGTGAAGCTCGGCCTCGTGCTGGCCGAGCTGGTGAAGGCGAACGGCCTCGAGGCGAAGCCGGAGCAGATCCGTGCGGAAGTCGACGAATTCGCGAAGAGCTACGAAGACCCGAAGGAAGTGGTCCGCTGGTATTATTCGAATCAGCAGCGCCTCGCCGAAATGGAAGCGTTCGTCGTTGAGAGCAACGTCGTCGATTTCGTGCTGGGCAAGGCGAAGGTGACGGATAAGGAAGTAAGCTTCGAAGCACTGGCGAGCGCAACGGCGCAAGCATAAGTGTTGCTCTAGCGGCGTGCCGGCTGTCGGGGCGACAGCCGGCACGCCGTTTTTTCATGATGCGGCGCCGCGTGCGACGTTCTCCGGTTCGTTTCCTGCCGTTCAATACTCATTCTCGGACAAGGCTCATTGAATGATTAATCGCGCTCAATTGCTGGACACGTTGGCTTCGCAAGCCCCGCGGGATTTCGAGGCGCAAGCGCTCGGGCTCGTGCCGATCGTCGTCGAGACGAGCGGTCGCGGCGAGCGTTCGTACGACATCTACTCGCGCCTCCTGAAAGAGCGCATTGTGTTCATGGTCGGCGAAGTCAACGACCAGACGGCGAATCTCGTGGTCGCGCAACTGCTGTTCCTCGAAAGCGAGAATCCCGACAAGGACATCAGCCTCTACATCAACAGCCCGGGCGGCTCGGTTTCGGCCGGGATGGCGATTTACGACACGATGCAGTTCGTCAAGCCGGACGTGTCGACGCTCTGCATGGGCCTCGCGGCCAGCATGGGCGCGTTCCTGCTCGCGTCGGGCGCGAAGGGCAAGCGCTATGCGCTGCCGAACGCGCGCGTGATGATCCATCAGCCGCTCGGCGGCGCGCGCGGCCAGGCGTCGGACATCGAGATCCAGGCACGCGAGATCCTCTACCTGAAGGACCGCCTGAACCACCTGCTCGCCCAACACACGGGTCAGGACGTCGAGCGCATCGCGCGCGACACCGACCGTGATAATTTCATGTCCAGCGAAGATGCGAAGGCGTACGGGCTGATCGATCACGTGTCGATCAAGCGCCCGTAAGCTTTAGTGGGGTGCCGCCCCAATAGGTGCGGCACCCGCCACACGCCCCGAGCATCTGCGGCAAAAGAACATCGCCGCCGTCTCCCGAGTATTTACCAGGTCATGGTATCGGGGACAAACGGCGTATCATGTAACTCACGTGTCCGGAGGCTCTAATTCATGGCGGACAAAAAAGGTTCGAACAGCGAGAAGCTGTTGTATTGCTCGTTTTGCGGCAAAAGCCAGCATGAGGTGAAAAAACTCATCGCGGGGCCGTCGGTGTTCATCTGCGATGAATGCATCGATTTGTGCAACGAGATCATTCGCGACGAAGCGGCCGCGGCGGGCGTCGAAGCCAGCCTGTCCAAATCCGACCTGCCGAGCCCGCAGGAGATTCGCGACATCCTTGATCAATACGTGATCGGGCAGGAGCGCGCGAAGAAGATCCTCGCCGTCGCCGTCTACAACCACTACAAGCGCCTGAAGCATCTCGACAAGAAGGACGACGTCGAGCTGTCGAAGAGCAACATCCTGCTGATTGGCCCGACGGGCTCCGGCAAGACGCTCCTCGCGCAGACGCTCGCGCGCCTTCTGAACGTGCCGTTCGTGATCGCCGACGCGACCACGCTGACGGAAGCCGGCTACGTCGGCGAGGACGTCGAGAACATCATTCAGAAGCTGCTGCAAAACTGCAACTACGAGGTCGAGAAGGCGCAGCGCGGGATCGTCTACATCGACGAGATCGACAAGATCAGCCGCAAGTCGGACAACCCGTCGATCACCCGCGACGTGTCGGGCGAGGGCGTTCAGCAGGCGCTCCTGAAGCTCGTCGAGGGCACGATGGCGTCGGTGCCGCCGCAGGGCGGCCGCAAGCACCCGAACCAGGATTTCATCCAGGTCGACACGACGAACATCCTGTTCATCTGCGGCGGCGCGTTCGACGGCCTCGAGAAGGTGATCACCGACCGCACCGAGAAGACCGGCATCGGCTTCGGCGCGACCGTGAAGAGCAAGCAGGAGCGGGACGCGGGCGAAGTGCTGCGCGAGGTCGAGCCGGAAGACCTGATCAAATTCGGGTTGATCCCCGAGCTGATCGGTCGTCTGCCCGTCGTCGCGACGCTCGGCAAGCTCGACGAAGCCGCGCTGATGAAGATCCTCGTCGAGCCGAAGAACGCGCTCGTCAAGCAGTATCAGAAGTTGTTCGCGATGGAGCGGGTCGAACTCGAAATTCGCCCGGACGCGCTGCAGGCGGTCGCCCGCAAGGCGATCCGTCGCAAGACGGGCGCGCGCGGGCTGCGTTCGATCATCGAGCAGGCGCTCCTCGACGTGATGTACGAACTACCGACCCTCAAAGGGGTCGGCAAGGTGATCATCGACGACAATGTCATCGAAGGAGACGGCAAACCGTTACTCATTTATGAGGACACGCCGAAAGTGGCGGGTTCGAATTGATCGGCTTTGAAGTTTCGTGAGCAAAAAAGCCGTTCATGGAATCGTGAACGGCTTTTTTTCGTTTATCTTGTGGGTCACTCTGACTCGAACCGCACGGTCACTTTTTTACTGAATATTTCCCACGCGCTGAAGGCTTGCAATCCGCTGTGCCGGCCTTACTTACCGAACAATTGATTCCACTCATGGGGAAATGAAATGTCAGGCACCCAACTTCTCCCGCCGGAACGCACTACGCTGCCGCTGCTGCCGCTGCGGGATGTCGTCGTTTTCCCGCACATGGTGATCCCGCTCTTCGTGGGCCGGCCAAAGTCGATCAAGGCCCTCGAGGTGGCGATGGAAGGCGGCAAGCACATCATGCTCGTCGCTCAGAAGACCGCCGCCAAGGACGAGCCGACCGAAAAAGACATGTACGACGTCGGCTGCATCGCGAACATCCTGCAGATGCTGAAGCTGCCCGACGGCACCGTGAAGGTGCTGGTCGAAGGGCTGCAGCGCGCGCAGGCGCTGTCGATCGAAGAGCAGGAGACGCAGTTCTCGTGCGAAGTGATGCCGCTCGAACCGGACCACGCCGACAGCGCCGAAACCGAAGCGCTGCGCCGCGCGATCGTGTCGCAGTTCGATCAGTACGTGAAGCTGAACAAGAAGATCCCGCCTGAAATTCTGACGTCGCTGTCGGGTATCGACGAGGCGGGCCGGCTCGCCGACACGATCGCGGCGCACCTGCCGCTCAAGCTCGACCAGAAGCAGCATATCCTCGAGATGTTCCCGGTCATCGAGCGGCTCGAGCACCTGCTCGCCCAGCTCGAAGCCGAGATCGACATCCTGCAGGTCGAAAAGCGCATCCGCGGGCGCGTGAAGCGCCAGATGGAGAAGAGCCAGCGCGAGTACTACCTGAACGAACAGGTCAAGGCGATCCAGAAGGAACTGGGCGAAGGCGAGGAAGGCGCCGATCTCGAGGAGCTCGAGAAGCGCATCAACGCCGCGCGCATGCCGAAGGAAGCGAAGAAGAAGGCCGACGCCGAACTCAAGAAGCTGAAGCTGATGTCGCCGATGTCGGCGGAAGCGACTGTCGTGCGCAATTACATCGACACGCTGATCGCGCTGCCGTGGCGCAAGAAGAGCAAGGTCAACAACGACCTGGCCAACGCCGAGAAGGTCCTCGACGAGGATCACTACGGCCTCGAGAAGGTCAAGGAACGGATCCTCGAGTACCTCGCGGTGCAGCAACGCGTCGACAAGGTGAAGGCGCCGATCCTGTGCCTCGTCGGGCCTCCGGGCGTCGGCAAGACCTCGCTCGGCCAGTCGATCGCGCGCGCGACGAACCGCAAGTTCGTCCGCATGGCGTTGGGCGGCGTGCGTGACGAGGCCGAGATCCGCGGTCACCGCCGGACCTACATCGGCTCGATGCCGGGCAAGATCCTGCAGAGCCTGTCGAAGGTCGGCGTGCGCAATCCGCTCTTCCTGCTCGACGAAGTCGACAAGATGGGGATGGATTTCCGCGGCGATCCGTCGTCGGCGCTGCTCGAAGTGCTCGATCCGGAGCAGAACCACACGTTCGCCGACCACTACGTCGAGGTCGATTTCGACCTGTCGGACGTGATGTTCGTCGCGACGTCGAACTCGCTGAACATTCCGCCGCCGCTCCTCGACCGGATGGAAGTGATCCGTCTGTCGGGCTACACGGAGGATGAAAAGGTCAGCATCGCGCAGCGCTACCTGCTGCCGAAGCAGAAGAAGAACAACGGCCTGAAGGAGGGCGAGATCGAGGTCGCCGAGCAGGCGATCCGCGACATCATCCGCTACTACACGCGGGAAGCGGGTGTGCGGTCGCTCGAGCGCGAAATCTCGAAGATCTGCCGCAAGGTCGTGAAGATGCTGCTGCTGAAGAAGGCGACGGGCGCGATCAAGGTCGACGGCGCGAACCTCGACACGTTCCTCGGCGTGCGCAAGTACGATTTCGGTCTTGCCGCGAAAGAGAACCAGGTCGGCCAGGTCACGGGTCTCGCATGGACCGAAGTGGGCGGCGATCTGCTGACGATCGAGGCGGCCGTGATGCCCGGCAAGGGCAACGTGATCCGCACGGGCTCGCTCGGCGACGTGATGAAGGAGTCGGTCGAGGCCGCGCGCTCGGTCGTGCGCTCGCGCTCGCGCCGGCTCGGCGTCAAGGACGAAGCGTTCGAAAAGCAGGACATCCACATCCACGTGCCGGAAGGCGCGACGCCGAAGGACGGTCCGTCCGCCGGCATCGCGATGACGACGGCGCTCGTGTCGGTGCTGACGGGCATTCCGGTGCGCGCCGACGTCGCGATGACGGGCGAGATCACGCTGCGCGGCGAAGTGCTGCCGATCGGCGGGCTGAAGGAGAAGCTGCTCGCAGCGCACCGCGGCGGCATCAAGCTCGTGCTGATCCCGGAAGAGAACGTGAAGGATCTCGCGGACATTCCGGACAACGTGAAGAACGCGATTGAAATCGTGCCGGTCCGGTGGATCGACAAGGTGCTCGAACTCGCGCTCGAACGTCTGCCGAGCGCGCTGCCCGAGGAAGAGGCGAAGGCGGCGGCGCCCGTCGCGGAACCCGCGAAGGACGCCGGCTCGACTGAGGTCGTCAAGCACTGAGTGCGCGCAGGTAGTTCGCGCTTCGCGGACAAGCCCACGGCCGAGAGGCCGTGGGCTTTGTTTTTGCGCGCGACGGCAGGTAGCGCTCGCGAGCGAGTCTGCGAGCGGCGGACGCGTCTTGACGTTTTCGTTTCGGCTTCCTCTAATGGATGGAGGCGGTGCGCGGCGCTTTTTTCCTGCTTGCGCGCCGAGCGACGAACAAGCCGACCGACTCCGGAGCGTGGATGAACAAGACCGAATTGATTGAACATATCGCAAGGCAGGCGGACCTGTCGAAGTCGTCGGCGGCGCGTGCGCTCGACGCGCTGCTCAGCGGCGTCACGAGCACGCTGCAGCGGGGCGGCGCGGTGACGATCGTCGGCTTCGGCACGTTCGAGGTCGGCAAGCGCGCTGCGCGCGGCGGCCGCGACCCGCGTACCGGCGAGGCGATCGAGATTCGCGCGGCGAACATGCCCAAATTCAGGGCTGGCAAAGCACTGAAGGATGCGCTAAACTAACCAGCTTGCTGTTTGAAGGGGCGATACCCCGATCGAGAACGGCGTGTATTCGGAGCGGGTGCTTAGCTCAGTTGGTAGAGCGGCGCCCTTACAAGGCGTAGGTCGGGAGTTCGAGCCTCTCAGCACCCACCAGTTCCGTTTCGCGACACGCGTTCGACGCAGCCCGAAGAAGACCGCAGCAGTGACTGAAACCCGCATGGCGATTGCCTTGCGGGTTTTTTGTTTTGCGGCGCCGTTGGAGAAACGCGGCTCGCTTGAAGGTGCCGCTTCCGGCCGGTCGCCGAATTGCCGCGATGACGGCGCCGGGGCGCGCATTGCGGCGCCACACCGCGATTGTTTGGCGTCGTCCGCCCGGCCCCAAGATGCCATGGGTGCAGCGTCGTCGGCTCGCATGCGCGGGCGCCGCGCGCTCACCTCACGGCTCGCCGCGGCGCGGCTCGTGGCGTGCGAGGCCTGCGGCGATGCCGCGTCACGTCACGCGGACTGCCGCGTCCGATCCCGGCGCTTGTTCACCGCGTCGTCGAGCATCCGCTCTGCATTTTTGAACGCGTCGCGCAGCGCGACGTACACGTCCTCGTCGGATTCGCGATTGGACACGAGCTCGCGCCCCGGGATCGTCACGTCGATGTGCACGTCGAACGGCTTGCCCTGGTGCTTGTGCTTGTCGTCGAGGATCACGCTGATCCGGCAGCGGATGATGTCGGCGCAATAGCGTTCGAGCTTGGCGGCGTGGCGGGTGACGGCCTCTTCGAGCGCGTCGGAGCGAGACATGCCTTGAATCGAAATTTCGAGCGGTAATTTCATTGTTGTACTCGGTGAAAGACGAAGTTGGTCGTGCGTATGCGCCGTCGACCACGGACCGTGCGCGAAGCGGATTTGCGCGGCCCGGGGCCTTGCGGGCGGACGCCTTCATTGTTCGTCGTGGCGCGAATTGCGGCTTGACGTCGATCAACGCTGGGCGATTGCGCTCAGGCGAGCATGGAGTGCGTTCACGGTGCGAATGCGCTGTGGTGCGGCGGCGCATCTTGTGCGAGCGGGAAAGGTGCGGCGCGCATGGTGTGCAACGCGAGCGCCGTCCATCGCCGCGCTCGGTGCGCGAGCGCCCGAATGCGCGGCATGGCTTCGTTGACTCAGGTCAACGTCGGCGCGGACGCCTGCCATAGGCTGAGGCTGTCATTGCATTCGTTCGGCGTCATGCAAGGAGCGTCCCCATGAACCATCGCACGCGGCCTTTCAAGGCAGGCAGTCACGAAGAGGTCTATCCCGGACTCGCGCAAGATCCTTGTGCGATGCGTCGCAAACTGCGTGAGCCGACGGTGTGCCCGACCTGCGGCGCGGTCTTCAGCGCCGGGCGCTGGCAGTGGCTCGCGCGTCCCGACGATGCGCACGAGCATCAATGCGGCGCCTGTCAGCGCACCGCCGAGCGTCTGCCGGCCGGCTATCTCCATATCGACGGACCATTCGCCAACGAGCATCTGTCCGAGCTGCTCCAACTGCTGCGCCATCACGAGGAGCGTGCGCGCGCGGGGCGCCCGATGCAGCGGATCATGTCGATCGACACCGACGGCGGCGCGACGGTCGTGACCACCACCGACGTCCATCTGGCGCGCAATCTCGGCTCGGCGCTCAAGTCCGCGTATCAGGGCTCGCTCGACCTGAAATACAGCCTCGATGAACAACTCGTTCGCGCGTATTGGCGTCGATGAACGGCGCGTGCTTGCGGGGTAGTCCGCGCGTTTCGGCCGCTGGCGCGCGCGCGTTTGCTGCAGCCTCGTCGTGTGCTGGCAGCCGATGCGATGCGCAATCGTCGTGCGCGAGCATGTCGATGTCGTGCGATGGCGCAGACCAAGTTCGCCCGAACGCCGGCGTCGGCGACCCGGCCGCCGTGCGGCGCGGCATCCGGGCCGACCACCCGTGCAGGCCGGTTCGATCGATGTGCTCTCGAGCCTGGAGGCGGCATGCCTTGGACCGCCGATCGCCACCCGGTCTCGATGTGCAACATGACGCCTTTGGTTCGCGACAAGGCGATCGAGATCGCCAATGCGTTGCTGAGAGAACGGGTGTCGGAAGGTAGCGCGATCGCGTAGGCGAAGCGCTAGGCCTGGCCTGGGCGAGGTGCCGCTTCGTTGCGCACGCAACCGGCGACGAATGGACGCGATGAGCGTGGCTGGCACGGCGACCGTCGACGCTCCCGATTGAGCGACGCGGTTTTTCGCGCTCGTATCGGCCGGGCGATTGTCGACGTGCGGCGGCAGTCGGTTGGTGGTGCGACACGGTGCGATTCGCGCTTTGGCGTTCATGCCGGCTGCCGTTGCCGATGAGACCGGCAATTCGCGCGTTTCACATCGTCGACGGGAGGCGGGAGCGGTGAGTGGCGATTGGCGATTCATGAGGCGCGGGCCGTCGTGGATCGTGCCCCCGAATCGCGAGCAGCAAGCAAATTGCCGTTGCGCTCGAACGACAACTTCGGATATCATTGCCGATTAACCGCGCTGTCGCGGTAGCTGCTGGGTTCGACCGAACGCGCGCCTTGCCCGTCCAGGGTTCGAGCGAGCCGGGCGCCTTGGCATGCGTTCCGGTGCCGTGATCCCCGCATGCAAGCAAGACCAAGGAGCGGTAGTTCAGTCGGTTAGAATACCGGCCTGTCACGCCGGGGGTCGCGGGTTCGAGTCCCGTCCGCTCCGCCATCATTCCGAAAGGCGAACTCCGGTTCGCCTTTTTTCTTGCCCGCTGTTGTAATATCGGGCGTTTTGTCCAGCTCACGCCGTCACGCATGCTCGATTTCTTTCGCAATCACCAGCGCCTGATGATGTTCTTCCTGCTCCTGATCGTGCTGCCGGGGCTTGGGATCGTCGGCATTCAGGGTTTCCGTGGGTTCTTCGACGAGAGCGCGAACGTCGCGGCCGTCAACGGACGCAAGATCACGCGTACCGAGTTCGACGGCATGCTGCGCCAGCAGATCGACCAGGCGCGCCAGGCGCTTGGCGCGCAGTTCGACATGAAGGCGTTCGACACGCCGGAGCGCCGTCAGCAACTGCTCGACGGACTGATCCAGCAGCGCGCGCTCGCCGACGAGACGCAGCGCCTGCACCTGACCGCATCGGACGGCGCCGTGCGCCAGACGCTCCTCGGCGATCCCGTGATCTCGTCGCTGAAGAAGCCGGACGGTTCGTTCGACGCCGAGCGCTACACGCAGATGCTCGCGATGCAAGGCATGACGCCCGATCAATACCAGGAGCGCGTGCGCTACAGCCTCGCGCTGCAGCAGATTCCGACGAGCATCGTGTCGAGCGCGTTCACGCCGAAGAGCGTCGCGCGCCGCCTGACCGAACTCGCCGAGCAGCAGCGCGAGGTGCAGCCGATGGTGCTGAAGTCGGCCGATTACGCGGCGAAGGTGCAGCCGACCGATGCGCAGATCTCCGCCTATTACGACGCGCACAAGCAAGCGTTCGCGACGCGCGAGACGGCGACGATCCAGTACCTCGTCTACTCGCAGGCGACGGCCGCCGCGGCGGCGCAGCCGAGCGACGTCGACATCAAGAAGTACTACGACGACAACATCGCGCACTACCGCACCGACGCGCAGGTGCGCGTGAGCCACATCTTCATCGCCGCGGCGAAGGACGCGAGCGCGGCCGACAAGGCGGCCGCGAAGGCGAAGGCCGAGCAGTTGCTCGCCGAAGTGAGGGCGCATCCGGACCAGTTCGCGCAGATCGCCGAGAAGAACTCGCAGGACGCGCCGTCGGCCGCGAAGGGCGGCGACCTCGGCTTCATCACGCGCGGCTCGACCGCGGGCGGCACTGCGTTCGACGACGCCGCGTTCGCGCTGAAGAAGGACGAAATCAGCGGCGTCGTGCAGGGCGACTTCGGCTTCCACATCCTGAAGGTGACCGACGTGAAGCCGGCCGTCGTGAAGCCGCTCGCGGAGGTGAAGGATTCGATCGCCGCCGACCTGAAGCAGCAGTTCGCGGCGAAGGCGTTCGCCGACAACGCGGAAGGCTTCTCGTCCACCGTGTACGAGAAGGCGAAGAGTCTGCAGCCGGCCGCCGACAAGTACAAGCTGACGGTCCAGACCGCGACGGTGTCGCCGCGGCCGAACCCGGCGCTGCCGCCCGACAGCCCGCTCAACAATGCGAAGTTCCTCGCGGCCGTGTTCGCCGTCGATTCGGTGAAGAACGGCAACAACACGCAGGCGATCGACGTCGGCAACAATACGCTGGTCGCCGCGCGCGTGACGAATCACCAGCCGTCGGTCGTGCCCGCGCTCGACGCGATCAAGGACCCGGTGCGCGCGAAGGTGGCCGCCGAAGAGGCGGCGCGCCTCGCGAAGCAGGATGGCGAAGCGAAGCTCGCGGAGTTGCGCAAGTCGAAATCGACGGCGGGCTTCGCCGCGGCCGACAAGATCTCGCGCACGCAAGCGCACGGGCTGCCGCCCGCGGCGGTGAGCGCGATCTACAAGGTCGATCCGAAGACGCTGCCCGCGTACGTCGGCGTCGATCTCGGCGGCGACGGCTATGCGATCTTCCGCGTGAATGCGGTCGTGGCCGCGGCGCCCGTCGACGATCAGCGCCTCGGGGCCGCTCAGCAGCAGCTCGCGCAGGTGTACGCGCAAAGCGAGACGGAAGCGTATCTCGCGTCGCTGCGCACGCGCTCGAAGGTCAAGCTCTATGGCCCGGCCGCCGGCACCGCGCAGGACGGCGCGAACTGACGACGAACGGCGCGCGCGAGCGTGCCGGTTCGATGAGGAAACAGCCCCGCCATCGTGCGGGGCTGTTTCGTTTCTGCGAAGTCGACCGCCTCGGGCGGCTCAGCGGGCGTTCGGGGCTCGATTCGTCGAGCGGTGTCGGGCGCGATGGCCGGGGCAGCGGGCGACGGCGCGATGCGAGGCCGCATTGGCGTGCCGGCATGCGTCGTATTGGCCGGCCTGTCGGCGCCCGGCGTCTCCGCGCATCGGCGCACCAGCGCATCAATGCGACGACGCGCGCAACAGCGGCTTGAGCGCCGGCCATACGTTGTCGAGCAACCGGCGCTGCGCGGCCTGTGTCGGATGGATCTGGTCGGCCTGGAACATGTCGGGCTTGTTCTCGATGCCGGCGAGCAGGAACGGCACGAGCGGCACGCGCATGTCCTTCGAGAGCGCCGTGTAGACGCCGTGGAATTTCTGCGTGTAGTCGGGCCCGTAGTTCGGCGGCACGTACATGCCGACGAGCAGTACCTGCGCGCGCGCCTGCCGCGCCTGCGCGACGATCTCGCGCAGATTGCTTTCGGTCGCGGTGAGCGGCACGCCGCGCAGCGCGTCGTTCGCGCCGAGCTCGACGACGACGACGGCGGGCTTGAGCCGCGCGAGCACCGCGGGCAGCCGCGCGCGGCCGCCGCTCGTCGTGTCGCCGGAGATGCTCGCGTTTGCGACGCTATAATCGATCCGCTCGGCCGCGAGGCGCGCGCGCATCAGCGCAACCCAGCCCGTGTCGCGCGGCAAGCCGTATTCGGCCGACAGGCTGTCGCCGAGCACCACGATTACCGGCTTGCCGCCGTGAGCGTCCATCAACGGCACGGCATTCGTTGCGGCGGATGCCGGGCCGGCGAATGTCGCGATCACGGCGAGCGTTGCGCCGACCTTCCAGTGAAATGTGCGTTTCATGCTCAAGATTACCGATCCGATCATCGAAGTACGAAATGTGTGCAAGCGTGTCGCCGATGCCGTCGGCGAGCTGACGATTCTCGACGGCATCGACCTGACGGTCCGTGCGGGTAGCAGCGTCGCGATCGTCGGGGCGTCCGGATCGGGCAAATCGACGCTGCTCGGCCTGCTCGCCGGCTTGGACAGCGCGACCGAGGGCACGGTTCGCCTGTTCGGCCAGGATCTCGGCCAGCTCGACGAGGACGCGCGCGCGGCGCTGCGCAACGGCGCAGTCGGCTTCGTGTTCCAGTCGTTCCAACTGATGCCGCATCTGACCGCGCTCGAGAACGTGATGCTGCCGCTCGAACTGCAGGGCGGCGTCGGCGCGCGCGAGACCGCGAAGCGGGCGCGCGCGTTGCTGGAGGAAGTGGGGCTCGGCGCGCGCACCGGCCACTATCCGAAGCTCTTGTCGGGCGGCGAGCAGCAGCGCGTCGCGCTCGCGCGCGCATTCGTCACGCGTCCGGCGCTGCTGTTCGCCGACGAGCCGACGGGCAGTCTCGACGCGGCGACGGGCCATGCGGTCATCGACCTGATGTTCGAGCTGAATCGCGCGCACGGCGCGACGCTCGTGCTCGTCACGCACGATCCCGAGCTCGCGCGCCGTTGCGGCACGACGGTCGTGCTCGAAGCGGGGCATTTGCGCGGCGCGGATCACGTGCGGCACGAGGCGAGCTGACGCGGGGCGCAGCGCAGGCGCGACGCTGGTGCGTCGCCGATCATCATCGGTCGGCGGTCGGCGAACCTGCCCGTCTCGGACCGATTCGGCGACGCTGCGGGCACCCGCGCTGTGGGGCGGCGTTCGGCTTGGGCGGCGCAGTGCGGAGACGCCGATGCTGCGAGACGCCGAGACGCCGAGACGCCGAGACGCCGAGTCGCCGAGTCGCCGAGTCGCCGAGTCGCCGAGTCGCCGAGTCGCCGAGTCGCCAAGACGCCGAGTCGCCGAGTCGCCGAGTCGCCGAGTCGCCGAGTCGCCGAGTCGCCGAGTCGCCGAGTCGCCGAGACGCCAAGACGCCAAGACGCCAAGACGCCAAGACGCCAAGACGCCAAGACGCCAAGACGCCAAGACGCCAAGACGCCAAGACGCCAAAACCGCAGCCGGACCCGCCCGGAATCGATGCATCGCGCGCGCCGAGCGGCGCGACGCCGCCGCATCGCGTCTGCCGCTCGCCTCGCCGCATACGTCTTGCCTATTGACCCAGTGCCTTTCGCGCGCGCGCGATCAGCGTCGATGTCGATGAATCGTGCTTCGCCGGATCGGCCTGCGCGGCCGTGAGATCGGTCTCGACGACCTTGCCGAGGATCTTGCCGAGCTCGACGCCCCACTGATCGAACGGATTGATGTTCCAAACGGCTGCCTGTACGAGCACCTTGTGCTCGTACAGCGCGATCAGCGCGCCGAGCGTGCGCGGCGTGAGCGCGTCGACGAGCAGCGTCGTCGTCGGCCGGTTGCCCGGGAACGTCAGGTGCGGCGCGAGCTCGGGCTTGTCCGGGCCGGCGATCTTGCGCGCTTCGTCGAGCGTGCGGCCGAGCATCAGCGCCTCGCTCTGCGCGAAGCAGTTCGCGAGCAGCTTCGGATGATGGCTCGCGAGCGGATGCTCGGGCGTGAGCACGGCGATGAAGTCGATCGGCACGAGCGTCGGGCCCTGGTGCAGCATCTGGAAGAAGGCGTGCTGCCCGTTCGTGCCGGGCTCGCCCCAGGTGACGGCGGACGTCGGGTAGTCGACGAACGCGCCGTCGATCCGCGCGGACTTGCCGTTGCTCTCCATCTCGAGCTGCTGCAGATACGACGGCAGGTAATGCAGCGCTTCCGAGTACGGCGCGACGAGGTAGCTCTGCGCGCCGAAGAAATGGCGATACCAGATGCCGACGAGGCCCTGCAGCACCGGCAGGTTGCATTCGAGCGGCGCGGTGCGGAAGTGCTCGTCCATGTCGTGCGCGCCGGCGAGCAGCTCGTCGAAGCGCTCGGGCCCGATCGCGATCATGATCGACAGGCCGACCGCCGACCACAGCGAATAGCGGCCGCCGACCCAGTCCCACATCTCGAACACGTTCGTCTCGGCGATGCCAAACTTGACGACCTCGGCGGGATTCGCCGACACGCCGACGAAGTGCTTCGCGAGCGCATTCTCCGGGCAGCCCTTGGCGACGAACCAGTCGCGCAGCGAGCGCGCGTTCGTCATCGTCTCGAGCGTCGTGAAGGTCTTCGACACGATGATCGCGAGCGTCTCTTCCGGATCGATCTGCTCGAGCACGCGCGCGAGATCGGCGCCGTCGACGTTCGACACGAAGTGCGTCGAGATGTCGGGCGTCGCGACGTGATGCAGCGCATGGACGACCATCTTCGGCCCGAGGTCCGAGCCGCCGATGCCGATGTTCACGACGTGGCGGACCCGCTTGCCGGTATAGCCCGTCCACGCGCCGCTGCGCACGGCGTCGGCGAAACGCGCCATCTTCGCGCGCTCGGCCGCGACCTGCGCGTGAAACGGCGCGTCGGGCGAATTCGCGCGCAGCGCGGTGTGCAGCGCGGCGCGGCCTTCGGTCGGGTTCACGATCTCGCCCGCGAACATCGCGTCGCGGCGCGCCTCGACGCCCGCTTCGCGTGCGAGCTGCACGAGAAGACGCAGCGTCGCGTCGGTGATGCGGTTCTTCGAGAAGTCGGCGGCGAGGCCGCCGCCTTCGAACGTGAAGCGCTCGGCGCGCGTGGGGGCGGGATCGTTGGCGAGGGCGAACCAGTCGCGCAGATGCGCGTCGCGGATCTCTTCGTAGTGCGCTTGCAGCGCGGGCCAAACGGGGAGCGAATTCAGCGTCATGGCGATCAGGAGCGAAACAGCACGAATCGGGGAAGGCCGCGCCTGCATGCCGGCGCGCGGCATGCAGGCGGACGAGGAGCCCGCCTGCGGCGGGACGATCAGTATAGCGGCGCTTGGCCCGGCGTGGCGGGGCGCGTATAAAACAGCCGATTGATCAGCACGCGCACCACGGCTGCGAGCTCGCCCGCGGCCATGCCCGCCGGGCCCGCGCCCGCCGCGCACAGCCGCTCGGCGGCGAGCCCGTGCAGGTAGACGCCCGCGAGCGCGGCTTCGTAGCGCGGCATCCGCTGCGCGAGGAACGCACCGATCAGGCCGCCCAGCACGTCGCCCGTGCCGCCCGTGGCGAGCGCCGCGTTGCCGGTCGGGTTGATCGCGACGCGGCCGTCGGGCGCGGCGATCACGGTGCCGGCGCCCTTCAGCACGACGACCGCCGAGAAGCGCGCGGCGAGCGCGCGGGCGGCCGCGACGCGGTCGCGCTGGACGTCGGCCGCATCGGTCGCGAGGAGGCGCGCGGCTTCGAGCGGATGCGGCGTGAGGACCGCGGCGTCGCCCGCGCGGCCGCGCGCGGCGAGCGCATCGGCGAGCTCGGGCGTCTTCGCGATCAGGTTCAGGGCGTCGGCGTCGATCAGCTTCGGCGCGTCGAGCGGCAGCAGCGCCGCGAGCGTGCGCGCGGCGCGCTCGCTCGCGCCGAGCCCGCAACCGATCGCGAGCGCGGTGAGCGCGGCGGTCGGCAGCGCGTCGGCGGGATGCAGCATCAGCTCTGGATACGGCGGATCGTACGGCGGCGCGCCCACGCCGACGAAGCCGACGTGGACCTTGCCCGCGCCTGCGAAGAGCGCCGCGCGCGCGGCGAGGATCGGCGCGCCGCACATGCCGGTGTCGCCGCCGATGATTGCGACGCTGCCGTACGTGCCCTTGTGCGAGGCGAACGCGCGTTCGGGCAGGCGCGCGCCGAAGAGGTCGGGGGCGTTCAGCCGGATCGCGGGCGCGGCGAGCGCGTCGAGATCGAGGGGCGCGACGTGAATCTCGCCCGCGAGATCGCGCCCGTCGCCGGTGTAGAGGCCGGGCTTCGCGGCGATGAACGACAGCGTGTCGGTTGCCGCGACGGCGGGCCCCGCGCCGACGTGCACGCCGGTGTCGCTGTCGAGGCCGCTCGGCACGTCGAGCGCGAGCACGCGGCCCGTGTGCCGCGCGCGCGCCGCCATTCGCTGCGCGATCGCCGCGAACGCGCCGTCGAGCGGCCGCGCGAGGCCGATGCCGAACAGGCCGTCGACGAGCCAGCCGTAGCCGTCGAACGATTCGGGCGCCGCGTCGTCGATCGGCACGTTCGCCGCGCGCGCGCGTTCGAGCGCCCAGCGCGCGTCGTCGGGATTCGCTTCGATCGGCATCCAGACGTCGGCCGCGAAGCCGAGCCGCCGCAGCTCGGCCGCGGCGACGAGCGCGTCGCCGCCGTTGTTGCCGGGGCCGACCGCGAACCAGACGGGCCGCGGGTCGCTGACGAGCCGCGTGGCGAGCCACTGCGCGGCGGACTTGCCCGCGCGGTCCATCAGCGTGTGCGGCGGCAGCCCGGCGGCGGCCCCGGTTTCGACGTCGCGCAGCTCGGCGACGGTCAGGAGCGGCTCGCTCGCGTGAATCGGCGGCGCGTCGAACGGATCGAGCGAGTGAAGCAGGGGAGAATCGGCAGTGGCGATCATGGGCGGCTCGCGATCACGCGCCGCCCGCGTGCAGCCGGGTGGCGTCAGGTGGCAAAGCGCTCCGCGCGCAGCGCGGCGAGCGTGTCGGCGGGCACGCGCTGCGCGCCGCCGCCGACGTAATCCGCCACCACTTTAGCAGACCCGAACGCGAGGCCCCAGCCCGCCGGGCCGTGGCCGAAATTGACGAAGATGCGCGGATCGGCAGTCGGCCCGACGACCGGCAGACCGTCCGGCGACAGCAGCTTCGCGCCTTGCCACGCGCGCGCGGCGGAGATCTTCGCGGTGCCTGGCAGCCAGTCGTGCGTCGCCTGGCCGAGGAGCGCGAGCGCCGCTTCCGACAGCGGCTCGGGCAGCGGCCGCGCGATGTCCTTCGCGCTTTGCAGCACCGCGCCGCCGCCGATCCGCAGCCGCTGGCCGAGTCGCGTGATCGTGATCCGCTTGACCGAATCGACGATGCTCAGATGCGGTGCGTGCTCCTCGTACGCGAGGGGCGCCGTCAGCGTGTGGACGCGCACCGGATGCAGCGGTGCGTGCACGCCGAGCCGCTCGATGAGCGCGAGGCTCTCGGTGCCCGCCGCGACGACGATCGCGTCGGCCGAGACCACGTCGACTTCCTTCGATTTCCCCGCGCGCGGATCGGCCGGGTCGGGCGCGAGCTCGACGGCCGCGCGCTTCGCGTCGGTGCGGATCGCGGCGACCGCGCGGCCGAGCCGGAACTGCACGTCGCGCTCGTCGAGCACCTGCTTGACGAGCTTCACGAAGAGCGGGCAGTTCGCCGTGCGCTCCTGTGCGAACAGCACGCCGCCCGCGAACGCGGGCTCGGCCGGCATCGACGGCTCGAGCGCCGCACATGCGTCGGGCGTGAGCGTCTCGTAAGGCAGGCCGAGGTCGCGCATCAGGTCGAGCGCGGGCTGTGCGTCGTCCCATTCGGCTTGCTCGCGCACGACGTGCAGCACGCCGCTCTTTTGCTCGAATTCGAGGCCGAAGCGGGCTTCGACGTCGGCGATCGCATCGCGCGACAGTTCGACGAGCGGCCGCAGCTTCGCGTACTGCGCGGTGAACGCGGCGGGCTCGCGCAGCGCGTCGAGGCGGCGCGTGAAGCGCCGCAGCGCGCCGTTCAAGCCCGGCTTGTAGACGACGCCGCTCTTCTGCGCGCGCCGCTCGCGCATGAAGGTCGGGCCGAACCACACGTCGAGCGGCGTCGGCAGCAGGGCGCCGCCCTGGCCGTAGCTCGCGCCCTGCGCGACCGTCGCGTGGCGTTCGACGACGCACACGCGATGGCCGGCCGCGCGCAACTGGTAGGCGGTGGCGATGCCGGCCATGCCTCCGCCGATGACGATTACATCCATGTTCGATTCGATGTCGGGCGCCGCATCCGGCCCGATTGAGGATCCGCGTGGCAGGCCGTGCCCGGCCCGGTGAAGCGCGCATGATAGCGCCAAATGACGCGCGCCGGCCGGTGCGGTGCGCGCGGCGCGGCTCGGGGCATGCGGGCGGGCGGCGTGGGGGCGGCCGTTCGGCGGGCGACTTCCGGGTATAATTACGGCCTTCTTTACGCCCCACGTCGCCAGCTTGCGCGACTCATCGACGTCAGTCCAGCCCATGGTTCACTTCTCGTGTTTTCCCGGTGCTTCGGCGCTCTCCGATTTCCGTCAAACCCGCCTGCTCGACGCGCTTCGGCAAATCGACGGCGACATCGTCGCGATCCGCGGCCAGTATCTGCATTTCGTCAATGCGCATGAGCCGCTCGCCGCGGACGACAACGCGCGCATCGACGCGCTGATGCACTACGGCGCGCCGTTCGAGCCCGCCGCCGAGAAGGGCGCGACCGAAACGTTCGTCGTGCTGCCGCGCTTCGGCACCGTGTCGCCGTGGGCGAGCAAGGCGACCGACATCGCGCAGCACTGCGGGCTGTCGCGCGTGCGCCGGATCGAGCGCGGAATCGAGTTCACGGTGACGCTCAAGGCCGGCATTCTGGGCGTCGGCGCGAAGAAGGCGCTGTCGGCCGACGCGCGCGCGGCGGTCGCGGCGGCGCTGCACGACCGGATGACGGAAAGCGTCGTCGGCTCGCGCGACGACGCGCGCCATCTGTTCGACGAGCTGCCGGCGAAGCCGCTCGCGACGGTCGACGTGCTCGCGCAGGGCCGCGGCGCGCTCGGGCGCGCGAACGCCGAGCTCGGCCTCGCGCTCGCCGACGACGAGATCGACTACCTCGTCGACGCGTTCAAGAAGCTCGAGCGCAACCCGACCGACGTCGAGCTGATGATGTTCGCGCAGGCGAACAGCGAGCACTGCCGCCACAAGATCTTCAACGCGCAGTGGACGATCGACGGGCAGGCGCAGGACATGTCGCTCTTCGCGATGATCCGCAACACCGAGAAGATGAGCCCGCAAGGCACGATCGTCGCGTATTCGGACAACTCGTCGATCATGCGGGGCGCGCAGGCCGAACGCTGGTTCCCGCGCGGCGCGAACGGCTCGGGCGAGCCCGCCGAGCGCTATGGTCGCCACACCGAGCTCACGCACACGCTGATGAAGGTCGAGACGCACAACCACCCGACGGCGATCTCGCCGTTCCCGGGCGCGGCGACCGGCGCGGGCGGCGAGATCCGCGACGAAGGCGCGACGGGCCGCGGCGCGCGGCCGAAGGCGGGCCTCGCGGGCTTCACGGTGTCGAACCTCGACCTGCCCGACGCACGCCAGCCGTGGGAAAACGCGCGCGACGCCGCGCAGCCCGTCGGCGAGCGCGATGCCGACGCGCCGCACGGCCCGTACGGCCGCCCGGACCGGATCGCGTCGCCGCTCTCGATCATGATCGACGGCCCGCTCGGCGGCGCCGCGTTCAACAACGAATTCGGCCGCCCGAACCTCGGCGGCTACTTCCGCGTCTACGAGCAGAACGTCGGCGGCCAGGTGCGCGGCTATCACAAGCCGATCATGATCGCGGGCGGCATCGGCAACATCTCCGACGCGCACACGCACAAGCACGACGTGCCGGCCGGCTCGCTCCTCATCCAGATCGGCGGCCCCGGCATGCGGATCGGCATGGGCGGCGGCGCGGCGAGCTCGATGGCGACGGGCGCGAACACGGCCGAACTCGATTTCGACTCGGTCCAGCGCGGCAATCCGGAAATCGAGCGGCGCGCGCAGGAAGTGATCAACAGCTGCTGGCAGCTCGGCGACGCGAACCCGATCCTCAGCATCCACGATGTCGGCGCGGGCGGCTTGTCCAACGCGTTCCCCGAGATCGTCGACGGCGCGGGCAAGGGCGCGCGCTTCGAGCTGCGCAAGGTCGCGCTCGAGGAGTCGGGCCTGTCGCCGCGCGAGATCTGGTCGAACGAGGCGCAGGAGCGCTACGTGCTGGCGATCGCGCCGGCCGAGCTGCCGCGCTTCGAGGCGATCTGCGCGCGCGAGCGCTGCCCGTTCTCGGTGGTCGGCGTCGCGACGGACGAGCGCCAACTGCAGCTCGTCGACGATCAGGCGACGGGCGTCGAAGCCTACCCGGTCGACATGCCGATGGAGGTGCTGCTCGGCAAGCCGCCGCGGATGCACCGCGACGTGAAGCGCGTCGCGGCCGCGCGTGCGAGCGTCGACGTGACGGGCGTGTCGCTCGCCGACGTCGCGCGCGACGTGCTCAAGCACCCGACCGTCGCGAGCAAGTCGTTCCTCATCACGATCGGCGACCGCACGGTCGGCGGCACGTCGGTGCGCGACCAGATGGTCGGCCCGTGGCAGGTGCCCGTCGCCGACTGCGCGGTCACCGCGCTCGACTACGCGGGCTTCGCGGGCGAGGCGATGACGATGGCCGAGCGCACGCCGCTCGCGGTGATCGACGCACCCGCGTCGGGCCGGATGGCGGTCGGCGAGGCGATCACCAACATCGCGGCCGCGCCGATCGCGTCGCTCGACAAGCTGAAGCTGTCCGCGAACTGGATGGCCGCGTGCGGCACCGAAGGCGAGGATGCGAAGCTCTTCGACACCGTGAAGGCGATCGGCATGGAGCTGTGCCCGGCGCTCGGCATCGGCATTCCGGTCGGCAAGGATTCGCTGTCGATGAAGACGAAGTGGGACGAGAATGGCGTCGCGAAGGAAGTCGTCGCGCCGGTGTCGCTGATCATCTCGGCGTTCGCGCCCGTCGAGGACGTGCGCCGCCATCTGACGCCGGAGCTGCGCCGCATCGCCGACGTCGGCGCGAGCGTGCTGATCGCGATCGACCTCGGCCGCGGCAAGAATCGCCTGGGCGGCAGCATTCTCGCGCAGGTCACGCAGCAGGTCGGCGACGCGGCGCCCGACGTCGACGACCCGGAAGACCTGAAGCGCTTCTTCGCGGCGATCCAGTCGCTGAACGGCGCAGGCAAGCTGCTCGCGTACCACGACCGCTCGGACGGCGGCCTGTGGGCGACCGTCTGCGAAATGGCGTTCGCGGGGCACGCGGGCGTGTCGCTGAACGTCGACATGCTGACGCTCGATGCGCAGCACGAATCCGATTACGGCGATGCGAAGGACTGGGCGAAGCAGACGAGCGGCCGCCGCGAAGACCGGACGATCCGCGCGCTTTTCTCCGAAGAGCTCGGCGCGGTCGTCCAGGTGCGCGCGCAAGACCGCGACGCGGTGCTCGGCGTGCTGCGCGAGCATGGCCTGTCCGCGTGCTCGCACGTGATCGGCGCGATCAACGAGACCGACGCGATCGAGGTGTACCGCGATGCGAAGAAGGTCTACGAAGCGCCGCGCGTCGAGTTGCAGCGCGCGTGGACCGAAGTGAGCTGGCGGATCGCGCGGCTGCGCGACAACCCGGCCTGCGCGGACGCCGAATACGACGCGATCCTCGACGCGGAAGACCCGGGCCTGTCGCCCGTGCTGTCGTTCGATCCGGCGGAAGACGTCGCCGCGCCGTTCATCTCGCAAGGGGGCGCCTTTCCGAGCGTCGCGACGGGCGTGCGGCCGCGCGTCGCGATCCTGCGCGAGCAGGGCGTGAACTCGCATCTGGAGACCGCCTACGCGTTCGACCGCGCGGGCTTCGACACGCACGACGTCCACATGAGCGACTTGCTCGCGGGCCGTGCGTCGCTCGCCGATTTCGCGGGGGCGGTCGCGTGCGGCGGATTCTCGTACGGCGACGTGCTGGGCGCGGGCGAAGGCTGGGCGAAGACGATCCGCTTCAACGACAAGCTGGCCGAGATGTTCGCCGCGTTCTTCGCGCGTCCCGACACGTTCGCGCTCGGCATCTGCAACGGCTGCCAGATGCTGTCGAGCCTCGCGTCGATGATCCCGGGCGCCGAAGCGTGGCCGAAGTTCACGCGCAACAAGTCCGAGCAGTTCGAGGCGCGCCTGTCGTTCGTCGAAGTGCAGCGCTCGCCGTCGATCTTCTTCGCCGGCATGGAAGGCTCGCGGATTCCGGTGGCGGTCGCGCACGGCGAAGGCTATGCGGACTTCTCGCAGCAGGGCGATGCAAGCCGCGTCGCGGTCGCGATGCGCTTCGTCGACCACCGCGGCAACGCGACCGAGCGCTATCCGTTCAACCCGAACGGCTCGCCCGCCGGCATCACGTCGGTGACGACGGCGGATGGCCGCTTCACGGTGCTGATGCCGCACATGGAGCGCGTCCACCGCACGGTGACGATGAGCTGGCATCCGGAAGGCTGGGGCGAGGCGAGTCCCTGGCTGCGCGTGTTCCGCAACGCGCGCCGCTGGCTCGGCTGAGCGCAGGCGCTAGATGGGGCATCGTTCTTCGCGGCGCCGGTCGGGATCGGCGCTGCCGCAAGGTTGCTGCGGCCGAGCCGCACTTTGCCGCTCGTGCGACAGGCCGGTCCGCCGCGCGAGCCTCATGAATGCGAAGGCGATTCGGCGATGCCGCGACACCGACGTTTCGTCTGCGCCGCATGCAAAAAAGCCGCTCCAATTTTGGAGCGGCTTTTTTTGCGACGTTCGGCCGCGTGCAATACGCGGTGTCGAAGCGGTGATCGTTACTGGACCTTCGCTTGCTGACGCAGGCCTTCCTCGAACGCTTGCAATTTCTGCTGGACCATCTGCTGCGCGATCTGCTGCTTGACCTGCTCGAACGGCGGCGGCGTGATGCTGCGGATGTCGTCGACGCGGATGACGTGCCAGCCGAACTGCGTCTTCACCGGCGCATCCGTCATCTGGCCTTTCTGCAACTGCTGCGCGGCCGCTGCGAATTCCGGCACGTACGCCTTCGGATCGGACCAGTCGAGATCGCCGCCGTTCTTCGCCGAGCCCGGGTCCTTCGAGAATTGCTTCGCGAGATCCTCGAACTTCGCGCCGCCCTTGATCTTCGCGATCAGGTCCTTCGCCTGCTGCTCATTGTCGACGAGGATGTGGTGCAGGTGATACTCGCGGCCCGCCGCGCTCTTCACGAGATCGTCGTAGCGCGCCTTCAGCTCGGCGTCGCTCGGCTGGTTCTTCTTCAGGAAATCCTCGATCAGCGCGCGCAGCACGGCGGTTTGCTGCGCGACGACGATCTGCGCCTTCACGTCCGGACGATTCGGAATCCCGCGCTTGATCGCTTCCTGCATCAGGATCTCGCGGTTGACGAGTTCCTGGCGCACCGCCTGCTCGAGCTGCGGCGTGTCCTGCTGACCTTGCTGAACGAGCTGCGCGATCATCGCGTCGGCGCGCGACTTCGGAATCGGCGTGCCGTTTACGACGGCGATGTTCTGGGCGAAAGCCGGAGCGGCTGCGAGAGCGGCTGCCGCGGCCCACAGACGGGGAAATTTCAGGATCATCGGGAAGTTCCTAATGAGACGGACTTATTGAGAACGGGAAGATTCTAGATATTCTTCTGGCGTATACGCAACGATCGCGAGCGCGTGAATGCCGCGCTGCATCGCATCGGCGAGCGCATCATACACCAGCCGATGCCGCGCGACGCGCGTCTTGCCGGCGAACGCGGCCGACACGATCGTGACCGTGTAGTGGCCGCCCGCGGCGGCGCCCGCATGGCCCGCGTGCTGCGCGCTGTCGTCGCGCACGTCGAGTGATTCGGGGGCGAGCGCGGCGGAAAGACGCGTCTCGATGAGCGCGATGCGCTCGGCCGGTGCGGCGTGCAGGAAGGCTTCGCTCATGTCATTCGTCCTTCAGGTATTTCGCGAGCCAGAGGCTTTGCAGGATGACGAAGACGACGATCGCGCCCGTCGTGCCGAACAGCTTGAAGTTGACCCATTGCGATTCGCTGAAGTTGCGCACGACGTACAGGTTCGTCACGCCGAGCGCCGCGAAGAACGCGGCCCACGCGAGGTTCAGCTTGTCCCAGACCGGATCGGGCAGCGTGAGCTGCTTGCCCATCATCTTCTCGATCAGGTTCTTGCCGAACGCATAGCGCGCGGCGACGAGGCCGGCCGCGAACAGCCAATAGAGGACGGTCGGCTTCCACTGGATGAACTTCTCGTCGTGCAGCACGAGCGTCGCGCCGCCGAACACGACGATCACGCCGAGACTCACCCACAGCATCGTGTCGACTTTCCTGTGCCGGAAGGCGACCCATGCCACCTGGGCGAGGGTGGCGGCGATCGCGACCGCGGTCGCCGTGAAGATGCCCCATACCTTGAAGGCGGCGAAGAACAGGATGATCGGGAACAGATCGAACAGAAATTTCATGGTGCTCGCGGCTGCGTGGCGGGCGCATGACCCGCCACCGTTGTAGGGACGCCCGTCGCGGCGCGCGCGCCGGCCGGCTTTCGGGGCCGGCGCGGGCTCACTTCCGCTCGGGTTTAGCTTCGAAGTTTAACGCAGCCGAGTTGATGCAGTACCGCAATCCGGTTTTGTCGCGCGGGCCGTCCTCGAACACGTGGCCGAGATGCGCGCCGCAATGGTTGCAGCGCACTTCGACGCGCGTCATCCCGTGCGTGTAGTCGATCTTCTCGTCGATGACTTCGCCGTCGATCGGCTTGAAGTAGCTGGGCCAGCCGCAGCCCGAGTGGTATTTCGCGCCGGATTCGAAGAGCGCGGTGCCGCAGACGACGCAGTGGTAGATCCCCGCGTCCTCAGTGTCCGTGTACTCGCCCGTGAACGGCCGCTCGGTCGCCGCATGCTGCGTGACTTCGTATTGCAGCGGCGAAAGCCGGCCGCGCAGCTCGGCGTCGTCCTCCTGATACGGATAACGCCGGTCGTCTCGATCTCCTGACATCTTCTATTCTCCTGATGGATTCATGCGGAACGCCCGCGGGGCGGCCGCGCAACGTCGCGCGGCCCGCGGCGCGGCGTCACGACGAGCAGCTCACCTCGAGCGCGCTCGCCCAGTCGGGCGGCAGCGCCGCGTAGGCGTCGTATTCCGGCTGCTCGTCGAACGGGCGCCGCAGCACGGCCGCGAGGCGCTCGATTTCGGAAAAGTCCTTCTCCTTCGCGCGGCGGATCGCCGTTTCCGCGAGATGGTTGCGCAGCACGTATTTCGGATTCGCGCGGTTCATCGCGGCCGCGCGCGGCGCGTCGTCGCGCGCTTCGTCCGACAGGCGCGTGCGGTAGAGGTTCGCCCAGCGATCGAACGCGTCGCGATCGATGAAGAGATCGCGCACCGGCGCATCGCCGCGCGCATCGTGCTTCGACACGCGTGCGAGGTGGCGGAACGTCAGCGTGAAATCGGCATGGCTCGCATCCATGATTTCGAGCAACTGGTTCGCGAGCGCCGCATCGCCTTCGAGCTCGAGCTCGAGGCCGAGCTTCGCGCGCATCGCGCGTTCGAGCGCGGGGCCGAACTGCTCGGGAAAGCGTCCGAGCACCGCGTGCGCGTCCTCGACCGCGCGCTCGGCGCGCGCGTCTTCGTTCGGCGCGTCGCGATGGAGGCCGAAGAGCGGCAGGAGCGCCTGCGCGAGGCAGAAGCAGTTCCAGTGCGCGATGCGAGGCTGCATCCGGTATGCGTAGCGGCCGTGCGTGTCCGAGTGATTGCAGATGTGCTTCGCGTCGAACGCGTCGAGGAAGCCGAACGGGCCGTAGTCGATCGTCACGCCGAGGATCGACATGTTGTCGGTGTTCATCACGCCGTGGCAGAAGCCGACCGCCTGCCATTGCGCGACGAGCTCCGCGGTGCGCCGCGTCGCTTGCGCGAGGAGCGCGAGATAGGGATCGTCGGCGTCGCGGCACGACGGATAGAAACGGTCGATCACGTGATCGGCGAGCGCGCGCAGCAGATCGGGCCGGTCGTTCGCGAAGAAGTGCTCGAAATGGCCGAAGCGCACGAAGCTCTCCGCGACGCGCGTGACGACCGCCGAGGTTTCGATTTCCTCGCGGATCACCGGCTGGTCGGAGCCGATCACGGCGAGCGCGCGCGTCGTCGGAATGCCGAGATGATGCATCGCCTCCGAGCACAGGAACTCGCGAACCGACGAGCGCAGCACCGCGCGGCCGTCGCCCATCCGCGAATACGGCGTGCGGCCCGCGCCCTTCAACTGCAGCTCGTAGCGGCCGCCGCCGTGCTCGATCTCGCCGATCGTGAGCGCGCGTCCGTCGCCGAGCTGGCCCGCCCACACGCCGAACTGATGGCCCGAGTAGACCGATGCGTACGGCAGCGACGCCGGCTGCCAGTCGCGGGTCGGATTGCCGCAGAACAGCTCGGCGAAGCCGGGCGCGTCGCGCAGCGCGGGATCGAGCCCGAGCATCCGCGCCGCTTCGCCGGAGAAGCCGACGACGTATGGCGCGGGCAGGGGCGCGGCGGGCAGCCGCGTCAGGAACGCGGTGCCGAGTTGCAGGAACGCATCGTCGCGCGGCGCGGCGAGCGTCGCGGCGAGATCGGGAAGAGGGGCGGCCGGTGCGGCCTCGCTTCTGGAAAACGACATATTGCTGATCTGTAAGTTAGCCGATATTGTAAGTCCGCGCCGCGCGGGGCGCTTGAAGCCGTCCGCGCGCCGTCGAGCCGTTCGCAGCAAACCGTATCGGAAAAATACTTCAGGGAGAAGGAAGACGATGGGTAAGCCGTTGCTGGGCCAGATGATGGATATGCCGCTTCTCGTGTCGTCGCTGATCGCGCATGCGGCGCGGCATGCGGGCGATGTCGAGATCGTGTCGCGGCGCGTCGAGGGAGACATTCACCGTTATACCTATCGCGATTGCGAAACGCGTTCCAAACAGCTCGCGCAGGCGCTGATCCGCCTGGGCGTAGGCGGCGGCGACCGGATTGGAACGCTCGCATGGAACGGCTACCGGCACGTCGAGGCGTATTACGGAATCAGCGGGATGGGCGCCGTCTGCCACACGATCAATCCGCGCCTCTTTCCCGAGCAGATCGCGTACATCGTCAATCACGCCGAAGACCGCTACGTGCTCTTCGACATGACCTTCGCGCCGCTCGTCGACCAGCTCGCGCCGCAATGCCCGAACGTGAAAGGCTGGATCGCGATGACGGACGACGCGCACCTGCCGAAGGGCGCGACGCCGTATCTCTGCTACGAAACGCTCGTCGGCGCGGAAGACGGCGATTATGCATGGCCGCTCCTCGACGAGCGGCAGGCGTCGTCGCTCTGCTACACGTCGGGCACGACCGGCCATCCGAAGGGGGCGCTCTATTCGCATCGTTCGACGGTGCTGCACGCGTACGGCGCGGCGCTGCCCGACGCGATGGGGCTGTCGTCGCTCGACGCGGCGCTGCCCGTCGTGCCGATGTTCCACGTCAACGCATGGGGGCTGCCGTACACGGCGGCGCTGACCGGCAGCAAGCTCGTGCTGCCAGGCAAGGACCTGGACGGCAAGTCGCTGTACGAATTGATGCAAGCCGAGCGCGTAACGTTCTCGGCGGGCGTGCCGACCGTCTGGCTCGGCCTCCTCAACTACATGCGCGAGGCCGGCGTGCGCTTCTCGACGCTCAATCGCACGGTGATCGGCGGTTCCGCGTGTCCGCCGTCGATGCTGACGACGTTCGAGGACGTCTACGACGTGCGCGTGATCCACGCGTGGGGGATGACCGAGCTGTCGCCGCTCGGCACGCTGTCGAAGCTCAACTGGGCGCAGTCGCAGCGGCCCGTCGACGAGCAGCGGCGGCTCCTCGAGAAACAGGGCCGGGTGATCTACGGGATCGACATGCGGATCGTCGGCGAGGATGGCCGCGAGCTGCCGTGGGACGGCGTCGCGTTCGGCGACCTGCAGGTGCGCGGCCCGTGGGTGATCGATCGCTATTTCGGCATCGACGGGTCGCCGCTTGTCGACGGCTGGTTCCCGACGGGCGATGTCGCGACGATCGACGCCGACGGCTTCCTGCAGATCACCGACCGCAGCAAGGACGTGATCAAGTCGGGCGGCGAGTGGATCAGCTCGATCGACATCGAGAACGTCGCGGTCGCGCATCCGGCCGTCGCCGAGGCCGCGTGCATCGCGTGCGCGCATCCGAAGTGGACCGAGCGGCCGTTCCTCGTCGTCGTCAGGCGCGCCGGAATGGACGTGACGCGTGACGCGCTGCTCGCGTTCTACGAGGGCAAGGTCGCGAAATGGTGGATTCCGGACGACGTCGCGTTCGTCGACGCGCTGCCGCACACGGCGACGGGCAAGCTGCAGAAGCTCAAGCTGCGCGAGCAGTTCCGGGGCCACGTGCTGCCGACGGCCGTCGACGCCTGAACGTCCGCGAAACGGGCCCGCACGCGCATCGCCGCGCGGGCCGTCACTAAATTGAACGATCGTTCTTTTTTGTTGTATCCTGCCTCTGTTTCTCAGAAAACGGCGCATCGACCGCGCGGCCTTTCGGCCGTTGGCGGACAATGACCGCATCAAAGCTGGCGCCGCCGCACCGGCCGCGCATACGCATGGAGGCAGGCAGATGGCAGTGGACTACACGACTCGCGACGGCGTCGCCGTCATCACGCTCAACAATCCGCCCGTCAATGGGCTGGGTCTGTCGACGCGGCTCGGCATCATGGAAGGGCTCGAACGCGCGCGGCGCGACCCGTCGGTTGCGGCGATCGTGCTCACGGGCGCGGGCCGCGCGTTCTCGGGCGGCGCGGACATCACTGAATTCAACACGCCGAAGGCGCTGCAGGAGCCGACGCTGCATACCGTGATCGACTCGGTCGAGGCGAGCGGCAAGCCCGTCGTCGTCGCGATCCACAGCGTCGCGATGGGCGGCGGCCTCGAGCTCGCGCTCGGCGCGCACTACCGGATCGCGTCGCCCGGCGCGCAGATCGCGCTGCCCGAAGTGAAGCTCGGCATCCTGCCGGGCGCGGGCGGCACGCAGCGCCTGCCGCGCGCGGTGGGCCTCGAGACCGCGCTCAACATGATCGTGTCGGGTGCCCCCGTGCCGTCCGAGCAGCTCGCGAAGAGCGGGCTCTTCGACGAACTCGTCGAGGGCGACCTGCTCGACGCGGCCGTCGCGTTCGCGCGCAAGGTCGGTGCGGCGAGCGGCCCGCATCCGCGCGTGCGCGACCGCGAGATCGTCCACGAGAACGCGGCGGGCTTCATCCAGTTCGCGCGCAACAGCGTGAAGGCGCTCGCGCAGCACTATCCGGCGCCGCACAAATGCATCGACGCGGTCGAGGCGGGTGTGCTGCAAGGCTTCGACAAGGGCCTCGCGTTCGAGCGCGATGGTTTCATCGCGCTCGTGCAGACGCCCGAGAGCCGCGCGCTGCGCCACGCGTTCTTCGGCGAGCGCGCGGCGAGCAAGATGCCCGACGTGCCGGCCGACACGCCGGTGCGCGACATCAAGTCGGTGGCCGTGATCGGCGCGGGCACGATGGGCGGCGGGATCGCGATGAACTTCCTGAACGCGGGGCTGCCCGTCACGCTGCTCGAGACGAAGCAGGACGCGCTCGACCGCGGGCTCGCGACGATCCGCAAGAATTACGATGCGCAGGTGAAGAAGGGCAAGCTCACGCAGGAGAAGCTCGACGCGCGGATGGCGCTCGTCAAGCCGACGCTCGCGTACGACGACCTGAAGGACGCCGATCTCATGATCGAAGCGGTGTTCGAGGAGCTCGGCGTGAAGGAGCAGGTGTTCGAGCGGCTCGACGCGGTCGCGAAGCCGGGCGCGATCCTCGCGTCGAACACGTCGACGCTCGACGTCAACAAGATCGCCGCGTTCACGAAGCGGCCGCAGGACGTCGTCGGCATGCACTTCTTCAGCCCGGCGAACGTGATGAAGCTGCTCGAAGTCGTGCGCGGCGACGCGACCGCGAAGGACGTGCTCGCGACCGTGATGCAGATCGCGAAGAAGATCCGGAAGACCGCGGTGGTGTCGGGCGTGTGCGACGGCTTCATCGGCAACCGGATGGTGGAGCAGTACATCCGCCAGGCGCTCTTCATGCTCGAGGAAGGCGCGCTGCCCGCGCAGGTCGATCGAGCGATCGAGAAATTCGGCTTCGCGATGGGGCCGTTCCGGATGAGCGACCTGGCCGGCAACGACATCGGCTGGGCGATCCGCAAGCGCCGCTACGTCGAGCAACCGGATCTGCATTACTCGAAGATCGCCGATCGCCTGTGCGAGCAGGGCCGCTTCGGCCAGAAGACGGGCGCGGGCTGGTACGACTACGTGCCGGGCGAGCGGAAGGCGCAGCCGTCGAAGCTCGTCGACGAGATGGTCGCCGCGTATTCGAAGGAGCGCGGCGTCGAGCGGCGCAAGATCGGCGACGCCGAGATCGTCGAGCGGCTCGTCTACGCGCTCGTCAACGAAGGCGCGAAGATCCTCGAAGAGAAGATCGCGTCGAAGGCGTCCGACATCGACATGGTCTACCTGACGGGCTACGGTTTTCCGCTCTGGCGCGGCGGCCCGATGCTGTACGCCGACACGGTCGGCCTCTACAACGTCGAGCGCGCGATGCGCGGCTACGCGGCGCGCGCGAACGGCGACGCGTGGCAGATCGCGCCGTCGATCGTCGAGCTCGCTGCGAGCGGACGCGGATTCAACTCGTGACGTGCGGCGGCGTCGCCCATTGACGGAGCACCACGATGCAGCGCACCGACGATGTCCTTCTCGTGATCGACGTGCAGAACGATTTCATGCCGGGCGGCGCGCTTGCCGTCGCGCACGGCGACGAAGTCGTGCCGGCGATCAACCGCCTCGCCGCGCGCTTCGATCAGGTCGTGCTGACACAGGATTGGCATCCGCGCGGCCATGTGTCGTTCGCGGCGAACCATCCGGGCCGCGCGCCGTTCTCGACGATCGCGCTGCCGTACGGCGAGCAGGTGCTGTGGCCCGTGCACTGCGTGCAAGGCACGGAAGGCGCCGCGCTGCATCGCGATCTCGACATCCCGCATGCGCGGCTCGTGATCCGCAAGGGGCATGACGCGTCCGTCGACAGCTACTCGGCGTTCGTCGAAGCCGATCGGAAGACGCCGACGGGTCTCGCCGGCTGCCTGCGCGAGCTTGGCGTGAAGCGCGTCTGGTGCTGCGGGCTCGCGACCGACTATTGCGTCGCGTGGTCCGCGCTCGACGCGCGCGCGGCGGGCTTCGAGGCCGCCGTGATCGAAGACGCGTCCCGCGCGATCGATCTCGACGGCTCGCTCGCACGCGCGTGGACGTCGCTCGCGGCGGCGGGCGTCGCCCGCGTGCAGTCCGCCGACGTCGATCCGTAGACGCCGCCGTTACCCATTTCATCGCATCGACACACAGAATCCAGAATCAGGAGACTCGGATGACCGAAGCCGTAATCGTATCGACCGCCCGCACCGGGCTCGCGAAATCCTGGCGCGGCGCGTTCAACATGACGCACGGCGCGACGCTCGGCGGCCACGTGGTCGCGGCCGCCGTCGAGCGGGCGAAGCTCGATCCCGCGCGCGTCGAAGACGTGCTGATCGGCTGCGCGAACCCCGAAGGCGCGACGGGTGCGAACATCGCGCGGCAGATCGCGCTGCGCGCGGGGCTGCCCGTCAGCGTGCCGGGGATGACCGTGAACCGCTTCTGCTCGTCGGGATTGCAGACGATCGCGCTCGCCGCGCAGCGCGTGATCGCGGGCGAGGGCGACGTGTTCGTCGCGGGCGGCGTCGAATCGATCTCGTGCGTGCAGAACGAGATGAACCGCCACATGCTGCGCGAAGGCTGGCTCGACGCGCACAAGCCGGAGATCTACTGGACGATGCTGCAGACGGCCGAAACCGTCGCGAAGCGCTACGGCATCTCGAAGGCGCGCCAGGACGAGTACGGCGTGAACTCGCAGTTGCGCGCGGCGGCCGCGCAGGCGGCGGGGCGCTTCGATGACGAGATCGTGCCGATCACCGTGCGTGCGGGCATTGCCGACAAGGCGACGGGACGCCTTTACACGAAGGAAGTGACGCTCGCGGCCGACGAGGGCATCCGCGCCGACACGACGCTCGAAGGCGTCGCGAAGATCCGTCCGGCACTGCCGGGCGGCGTGATCACCGCGGGCAACGCGAGCCAGTTTTCGGACGGCGCGGCCGCGTGCGTCGTGATGAACGCGAAGGTCGCGGAGCGCGAAGGGCTTGCGCCGCTCGGCGTCTTCCGCGGCTTCGCGGTCGCCGGCTGCGAACCGGACGAGATGGGCATCGGGCCCGTCTACGCGGTGCCGAAGCTGCTGAAGCAGGCGGGGCTCAAAGTGTCCGACATCGGTTTGTGGGAGCTGAACGAAGCGTTCGCCGTGCAGGTGCTCTATTGTCGCGACACGCTCGGGATTCCCGACGATCGGCTGAACGTGAACGGCGGCGCGATTGCGGTCGGCCATCCGTACGGCGTGTCGGGCGCGCGTCTCACGGGCCATGCGCTGATCGAAGGCAAGCGGCGCGGCGTGAAGTACGTCGTCGTGACGATGTGCATCGGCGGCGGGCAGGGTGCGGCGGGGTTGTTCGAAGTGGTTTGACGGCGGGGCGTCGGGCGCTTGCGGGCCGGAGCTGGGCGGCTTCGGCCTGCGTCGCATCGCGTGCGGTGGGCAGGCGCCGTTCGCGCTCTGCGTCGCATCGCGGCGATGCGCGTGCCGTGTGCGCACGGCGCCTGCGGCCCGCAGCGCAGCGCCGAACGCAGTTCGCCCCGCCACCACATGTGGTTCCACGGTTTGCCGAAAATGAACGCAACCGACGACAGCGCGAACGACATCACCGAGATTCCATAGATGAGCATCGGCGGCGTGCGGATGCGTCGTACGAGCAAGAGCGCGACGTTGGTGAGCGACACGACCATCGCGCCGCCTTCCATCGATGCGCGCGTACAGAGGTTGCCGGCGATCGGCGATTGCGCGATCGCGGCGGCGAAGCAGATGACGACGAACCCGGCGATCCACGGCAGCCAGATCGCAAGACGGCGACGGTGCGCGGGCAGATCGGCGTCCTTGAAGTACGACAACTGACCGGCGAGCAGCAGGAGCGACATCACGAGGCGCGACGCCGGTCCGTACAGCAGGAACAGCCAGATGTCGTGGTGCGCGATGCCGGTGACTGCGCCGTGCAGCGAATAGATCAGCGCGAAGCCGAAAAAAAACGAGCGTGAGCCAGCGCAGCAGCGGCTCGCCCGACGACAGATCGCAGCGTCAGGTCACATAGGTGACGAAGAGGTCGGCAAGCGTCGCGGCGGCGATCGCCAGTTCGTGGAAGTGATGATTCTCGAAAGTCAGGCGGGGATCGATGAAGAACCGCAGATACGCGATCAGGAACGCTGGCACGAGCGCGAAGCCGATCAGCAGGCACGCGGCGTAGATTCGCGTGATCGTGGTGACGACGCGAGGCGTTTGCTGGGCGGTGAGGGCAGTGCTCATGGCGACCTCCGCAAGGCTGGTCTTGGTTTCGATCGTGAAACCCCAGCGCGGAATCGTCGGAATGGCGTCGCCGCCGCGTCGAATTGCGCGCTGCCTCGTATCGCCGAATCGTTATCGATTAGCGTCGAGTATAGGCGGCGCGCATCGTTTGATAAACCTGCCGGACAGGCTTGATGCACGGCGGTCGGCGGGCGATTCGGGCCGCTTTTCCTCGTTTGAAATGACCGTGCTCGCCGCGGGCGATGGCGCGGCGATCCGTGCGGTCATACGATGCGTGGCCGCGCGCGAACGGGATTCGCCGATTCGGCTTGCGGCCGGGAGCATGCGGCGATGCGTGCGGCGATGCGTGCGGCGATGCGTGTGTCAGCAGCGTCAGTAGGTCGGCGGCGATTTGACGAGCGGCGCACGGAGGCTGGCTTTCGCACGGTCGGACTTGCCGGCGATGACGCCTTCCATCTGGAACGAGCGTTGCAGTTGCGACGGCGGCGTCACCGGTTTGTCCGGGTTGTGCCGGGGGGTGACGCCGAGCAGCTTGCCGACGTTGTAGATACTGGATAGCGCGCGCATTTCCCACGCGGGGAGCCTGCCCGTGCCGATCCACGCCCGGGCCAGAAAATAGTGCTCGACGCAGGCCATGATTTCGTCGTCCGGGTCGAGCAGGTGTTGCGGCCAGGAGGACAGCGGCGGACTGCCGTTCAGGCCGGGATTGCGGACCTGGTAGAGATCCCGGCTCAGGCGCAAATGCCGCTCGGCCTCGGGTTCGATCGACGAGCGGTAGCTGGTCCAGTCCGCGATCAGTCTTCGGATGACGGATGCCTTGGAAGGGGAAGACACGATGTGCTCCTTGTATTCGGGACAGGCGGGCGTCGGGGAAGATGTTCGGCGGGGCCGTCCGCAATGCGTGCAAGTGCAATTTTCGAGCCCTTCGCATGCTGCCGCGACGGGCGATTGGCGCGAAGCGGCGGGGGGCTTGGCCGTACGCGTTTCCGCGCGATCGGGCGCGCTATCGTCAGGCAAACGGAAGTATAGATCGCCGGGATCGTCTGGCAAGCGGTCGAACCGGGGGCAGATGAAGGTGACTGAGGCTCGACGCGGAACGTGATCAGATTCGATGAGTTGAAGAGGCTCGCTGTCCGACCGGCCATTTTGAGGGACGGTGCGGCGACGGCGCGCGGTGCGTCCAGAGGCCCGGCGTTTGCGATCGACATCAATCGATGCCGATCGCAGGAATCGCCGCGATGGCGAGCCGGTCGGTTGCGCGACACCGCGTCGATGAGTTGGCGGCGGCAGCCGAACTGCGCGGACGCGCTTATGCCGTGGCGTTCGTCTCTGTCGTTCAGGCCGCTCGGCGCGGTTCGTGGGCAACGCATCGCTGGGCGTCTCGGATACGCGACGAAGCTCCGGGCGGATCTCGCCGGCACATCGATCAGGCAGGCCTGCGCGACGAGCGAAGCGGCGTGCGTCCTTCGTGAAGAGCGGTCGGCGGACGAGCGCTGGACAACTGAATCGAGGCGCGTATCATGGGCCCTCAAGGGCTGTCATCGGCCGGCCCAACACTCCAGACCGTACGCTGCATCGTCTGTCTCATTGCTGCGCAGCGTTTCCCTTCCGCCCGAGCGTATTGTTGACTACCCCCTCTCGCTCTCGCCTGCCGCGTCACGCGATGCCTGGATAGGTCCAACCGTATTAGTCCGTGCGATTCGCCCATGAGGATCGCTGGGAGCGCGTCATGAGCATGTACACGCATCGCGGGTTCGAGATCCATCCGTTGACTTATCCTCACTTCCCGGCCCGAGATGGCCAAGCTTCCGACTGCGAGGCAGGCCTCGATGCCGCAGTGAAGATCTGCCTGCGCGGCACGGATGCCACGCTCGCCCGTAGCCGGACGTTCAGGCTCGTCGGCGACTCGCCATTTTCGAGTGCGGGTGATGCACGTAGGGCTTCGTTGCGTTACGCGGAGGGCGTCATCGACCCAAATCGTGGCGAGCAATGGACGCTCGCTGAGCGCGCTGGAATGCCGTTGCACGCTTGAGGGCAAGCGCCCGTGCCGGTCCTCGCCGATGGCTTCGGGATTTGCGCGAGTGGGCGCATTGTCGCGGATCAAAGCATCGAGGCGATCCGCGCATGGCCGACGTCGCGGCACGCCTAACATGAATGATGGGAGGAATCGACGCGGATCGGCTCGGGCCGCACACGATATCGTGCCGTCGAGCCGTATTTCGCATGAAAGGATGTTGGATTCCGTTGGTCCAACTGACGACGACGTCTTTCCCGTCGGCGACGACGCAACTGCAGCGTGGTCGATCCTCGGAGCAAGGGGGCGGTATCCCGGAAAGCGCGTCTGACTCGGCTGGTTTCGGTGTCTTCTGCGTTGCGTCCGCGAAGGCCGATGCGACGCCGGCTGGGAGGGCAGAATGCAATTCAATTCGACACTATTTCGTATCGACCCGACGCCGCGGCGGGCCGACGGCGAGTACATGGCTCACGCCAGGATCATCGAAGTCGATCGTGACGGGATCGAGTCAGACGTACACATGAGCGGCGACCTCAAGGGATTCGACCTGCGCGACGAGGCAATCGCATATGCGCAGATATGGGCGAAGGAATGGCTCAGGACTCGCTATGGTTGAATCGGGAAAATAGCGATCGATGCATGCGGCATGCTTCCACGATCGGCACTCGACCTCGACCCGATTGCGGCGAATATCTCGAAGCTCGAACGATCGCCTGAGCGCGCGGCGCTCGGCTCGGCTCGGCTCGTGGCGCGGGCGTTTTCGGTCGGCAGCCCGACGACTGCGCCCTGTTGCGCCGGGGCCGGTTCGGCGTCGGTCCGCAACGTGATCACCGCGTATCCGCAATACGGATGGGACGTACTGGCGAAACGCGATCGCCACCGGCGGCGAACCGCGATCGGCGACGCGCCGGGCGATCGCCGCGGTTTTGCCGGAGCGTCGCGCGGCGTGCGCTGACTTCGAGATTCGAGACAAGCCCATTGGAGCCGGCAAGTTTGGTAGGCTTGTCGCCTGCCTCGGTCCGCCTGATCTCGACGTCGCTGGGCGGCGCGGTAAAACCGGGTATCGTGTCGACGAGATCGGCATGATGTCCGGTTCCCTTATCCGGTGCTGTTCCGGGCGATGGCGATTTCCAGCGAACGAAGGCGAACCAAGACGTACCGGGTGAAGTCCGCCAGGCGAGGGATCGGGGCTGATTCCCGGACGATTGCGAACTGGAGCGAACAGAGTGATTAGGCATATTGTGATGTGGAAACTAAAGGAATCGGCCGAAGGCGCGACGCGGGCGCAGAACGCGCAGAAGCTCAAGGAGAAGCTCGAAGCGTGCCGCGGCATCGTGCCGGGCCTCCTTGCTCTCGAAGTCGGGGTCGCGACGCCCGGTCTCGAGGCGACCTGCGATGTCGTGCTCGTCTCCGACTTCGCCGACAAGGCTTCGCTCGACGCATACCAGGTGCATCCGGTGCACGAGGAAGTGAAGAAGTTCGTCGGCGCGGTGCGCGAGAGCCGCGAGTGCATCGACTACCTCGTCGACGAAGCACGATGAGCGCCGGTTCCGCCACGACCGGCCACGAGCCGGTGATCGAGAGCCCGTTCGTCGACGCGCTCGGCGTGCAGCTCGTATCCGCGAAGGACGGCGCGAGCGAGATCGTGCTGCCGCTCGCCGAGCAGCACATGAACACGTGGAACATCGCGCACGGCGGCGTCACGATGACGCTCGCCGACGTCGCGCTCGCGATGGCCGCGCGCAGCCTGACCGACGACGGCGTCGGCGTCGTCACGGTCGAGATGAAGGTGAACTTCATGCAGCCCGGGCGCGGCGAACTGCGCGCGTACGGCCGCGTGCTGCACCGCTCGACGACGATGGCGTACTGCGAAGGCGAGGTCCGCGACAGCGCGGGCAACTTCGTCGCAAAGGCGCTCGGCACGTTCAAGTACATGAAGCGGCTCGCGGTCGGCCGCGATATCGCGCGGCAGCGCACCCGCACGGACCCGGGCGCGCATCCCGGCCCGAGCGACGCATGACGCATCCGAACGGCCCCGCCCATCGGCGGGGCCGTTTGCCATTGGCGCGCGGCGAAGTGCGCCGCGACGAACGAGGAGGCAGGCGATGTCACAGATCAATCGGCAGGTGCTGCTCGTGTCGCGCCCCGAGCGCGAGGCGAGCGTCGACAACTTCAAGCTCGTCGAGACGCCGCTCGCGCCGCTTGCCGACGGCGAGGTGCGCGTGCGCAATCATTTTCTGTCCGTCGATCCGTACATGCGCGGGCGGATGAACGCGGGAAAATCCTACGTGGAGCCGCAGCCGCTCGGCGAAGTGATGGGGGGCGGCACCGCGGGCGAGGTCGTCGAGTCGCGGAATCCGGCGTTCGCGGTCGGCGACAAGGTGGTCGGCGCCTACGGCTGGCAAGCGTACGGCACGTCGACGGGCAAGGAACTGCGCAAGGTCGACACGACGCACGTGCCGCTGTCCGCGTATCTCGGGCCGGTCGGCATGCCCGGCGTGACCGCGTGGTATGGCCTGAATCGGATCATCCGGCCTCGCGCGGGCGAGACGATCGTCGTCAGCGCGGCGAGCGGCGCCGTCGGCAGCGTCGTCGGGCAGCTCGCGAAGCTCGCCGGCTGCCGCGCGGTCGGCATCGCGGGCGGTGCGGACAAGTGCCGCTACGTCGTCGATACGCTCGGCTTCGACGCATGCGTCGACTACAAGGCGGGCCGGCTCGCCGACGACCTCGCGGCCGCCGCGCCGAACGGCGTCGACGGCTATTTCGAGAACGTCGGCGGCGCGGTGCTCGACGCAACGCTCGCGCTGATGAATCCGTTCGGCCGCATCGCGATGTGCGGGATGATCTCGGTGTACGACGGCGCGTCGGCGCCGCTCGCGAACCCGGCGCTGATCCTGCGCGAGCGGCTTCTCGTGCAGGGCTTCATCGTGTCCGAGCATTTCGACGTGTGGCCGGAGGCGCTCGCGCAGCTCGCCGCGCTCGTCGCGCAGAAGAAGCTGCATTACCGCGAGACGATCGCGCAGGGGCTCGAGCGCGCGCCCGACGCGCTGCTCGGGCTGCTCAAGGGGCGCAATTTCGGCAAGCAGCTCGTCGCGCTCGACTGACACGGGCCGTGGCATCATACGGCGCTTGTCCCGAGCTTTCCGTCGGCGCGTTCGCGCCGTTTGCCCGCCGTTTGCCTTTTACGATGCCGCTGAACCCGAAGATCGCGCAGGTGCTCGACATGATCGAGCGTGCGAAACGTCCCGATTATCACGAACAGACGCCCGCGCAGGCGCGCGCGGCCTACGAGAAGAGTGCGCCGATCCTCGACGTCGCGGCAGCGCCGATGTTCTCGGTCGAAGACCTGCGGCTGCCGTCGCGCGACGGCGGCGCGTTCGGCGCGCGGCTCTATCTGCCCGTCGAGCCGAGCCTCGCCGAGCCGCTGCCCGCGCTCGTCTACTATCACGGCGGCGGCTTCACGGTCGGCAGCGTGAACACGCACGATGCGCTGTGCCGGATGTTCGCGCGCGACGCACGCTGCGCGGTGCTGTCGGTCGACTACCGGCTCGCGCCGGAGCACAGGTTCCCGACCGCGGTCGACGACGCGGAGGACGCGCTCGTGTGGCTGCACGCGCGCGCGTCGAGCTTCGGGATCGATCCGGCGCGGCTCGCGATCGGCGGCGACAGCGCGGGCGGCACGCTCGCGACCGTGTGCGCGGTGCTCGCGCGCGACCGCGGGATTGCGCTCGCGCTGCAACTGCTGATCTATCCGGGGACCACGGGTCACCAGCAGACCGAATCGCACGCACGGCTCGCGAAAGGCTATCTGCTGTCGGCCGACACGATCCAGTGGTTCTTCACGCACTACGTGCGCGACGCGTCGGACCGCGACGACTGGCGCTTCGCGCCGCTCGACGGCACGCGCGGCGCGCCGTCGTTCGAGCGCGTCGCGCCCGCGTGGATCGCGACGGCGGAGTACGATCCGCTGTCCGACGAGGGCGACGCGTATGCGGACAAGCTGCGTGCCGCGGGCAACAAGGTGACGCTCGTCGCGTATGCGGGGATGATTCACGAGTTCTTCAAGATGGGCGGCTTCGTGCCGGATGTGCGTCTTGCGCATGCGGACGCGGCTTCCGCGTTGCGCGCGGCGTTCGAAGGCGATTGAGCTCGAACGCGAGCGAGGCGATCGGCGGGGCCGGGCGCGGGCTTCGCGAATGGGACGAGCTTCACCCCCGTCGAGCGAGATTCGTGGCGGCTGCGAGGGCGGGTATGGTCGGCCGGGCGGCGGATGCCGGCGATCGGCCGATTGCCGTGGTGCGGCATTCGTCAGATGATATCGGCTTCGATTTTGCCGCTTCCGGCTGCGGCCGGCTGCGACCGACTGCGACCGACTGCGGCCGGCTGCGACCGACTGCGGCCGGCTGCGACCGGCGGCGACCGGCGGCGCGGCGCGAAACCGCCGGACACGAGGGGTGCGAACGCAGTGCGCGACGCCCGATGCGGGCTGGCTAACGAGGACGCGGCACATGGACAGCATCGAGATCGAAACCGGCGATTGGTCACGGCTGGGCTGCGACGCGTCGCGAATCCGCGATACCGTGTTCGTGCGCGAGCAGCGCATCCCGGCCGAGCTCGACCTCGACGACGACGATCCGCATGCGCGGCACGCGGTTGCGTATCTGGTCGACCGGGCGGCGGGCGCGCGGCGCCCGGTCGCGACGGGGCGGCTGCTGCCGACGGGCGCGATCGGCCGGGTGTCGGTGCTCGCCGACGCGCGCGGCCGCGGCGTCGGCTCGCGGCTTCTGCATGCGCTTCTCGCCGAAGCGCGGGTGCGCGGCGATGCGCTCGTGCGCCTTTACGCGCAGCAGCGCGCGGTCGCGTTCTATTTGCGGCTCGGCTTCCGGATCGTCGGCGAGCCGTTCGTCGAGGCGGGCGTGCAGCATGTCGAGATGGCGCGCGAGCCATGAGCGGCCCGCCCGGCGGCGTCGCGCGTAGGCGCCGAATCGGCGCGCGTGAGTGCGCAAAGCGGGGCGGGGCACGATCCGCTTGCGGCCCGGCCGGTCAGGCTGGCCGCGGCAGCGGCGGTATGCGATGAACAGCCGAGATTCCACCGCGACCGCCGATTTCGATATGGCGGCCTATGCTGATCGAACCCCGAACCC